>PWPR01000179.1 GCA_003557085.1 Clostridia bacterium
ACAGGTTTGAAGGCATCTTTGCGAAAAACGAAATTGATTCTTTTATCTAAAATAAGTTCAGCCTTAGGCTTAACCAGTGTTTTAGTAGGGTAACTTAGCAAAAGAGGTCTCCAAAACTCTTCAGGATGTACCATAATCCACTTCAACGTTTTGTGGGCTGTTAACATTTTAATTGAATTTATTAAAGCTCTTTTTGAAATGGTCGTGCTACTTGAGTATAAAAGTCCTATACCATATTTGCTTACAATGAGATAAACAGTTGGTCTTTTCTTTTCGTCAACATAAATCTCTCCATCATCATTCCCACTTACTACTGATAATGCAAAAAGGTAGTTAAAAGGAATGCTACTAAAAATCTTATCAGCTATAAAATATTCAGAGCTATCTAACTTAATCATTTCATTCACTCAAAACTTCTTTGAGAGCACGCGCAAGTAAAGATATCTCTTTCTCATTTATGGTTAAAGGGGGATATAATCTTATCAAATTATCTTTCTCGGTAATTCCTACCAAAATGTTTTTATCTAACATCAACTGACTTACAGTTTTACAGTTTATAGGTTCTATCAAAGTTACTGCCCACATCAAGCCTTTACCTCTGACTTCCTGTACTGAATCAAGTTTTTCTAGTGGTTTAAGCTTTAGTGAAACAAACTCTTCAAGAATTTTGACATTTTCAATTATATTAGACTCTTTATAAATAGAGATTACCTCACGTGCAATCTTACAGCCTAAAGGGTCATTTTGGTGCGACTGCACATAAATAAACTCATTTTCCTCAAGCTGGCTTGCAACTTTTTTTGCAAGTAATACTGCACTTATTGGAAAGCCATTACCTAGTGCTTTTCCTAAAATTACTATATCAGGCTTTATGTTGTAATGCTGGCAACCAAACCATTCACCAGTCATCCCAAAGCCTGTAGTAACTTCATTTACTAAAACCAAGCCTTCATTTTATCTTACATGGTCGTAGATAAGTTCGACCAGTTTCTTAGGTGGAAAACTAACTTTCCCACAGGTAGCAGGTTCAAAAAGAAAATTTTTAATATTGCTGAAATCTACATGTTTAAGTACTGAGCATGAAGAATCACATTTAATTTTTTTGCAGTTGTCGCAATTACTATAGTCGACACTAATCCAATTTTCATTTTGTTCTTGTAAGTTATATGCTGCTAGGTATGAAGATTTAAATACTATTGTTTCACCTGGATTAACTAGTTTGGTTATTCTAATACCTAATTGTACTGCTTCACTTCCTGAGCTTAAAAATACAGAACTTCCGCTACTTAGGCCTACTAAGTCTAATAAATCATTTGATAAGTAATTAGCTTCTTTGCTGATAAGCCTGTGATTTAAATGAATGACTTTATCAACTTGCAACTTAATAGCATTATTAATTCTTGGGATATTATGTCCTAAACCCATACACCAAATGCCAGCCTCAAAGTCTAAAATAGCTATATTATCTTCATCATATAGATACACTCCTTTTGTATGAACAATACTTCTGTTTAAAACTTCATGGCATTTTAAAATACTCATACTTATGCTCCTCTTAGTTTGATACCTCTATTATATTGAAAACTAAATAGCATGACAATTAACAAAAACATTAACTGTACCGATATAGTTAGTAGTCTAACAGTTTAGTGCATAATCATTTTTAGTATTGTTCTATGAAATAAACTTCAAAAAGTGATATAATGTTTCTAATAGTTTTTGTGTTAGTAAAATTTAACAAGATTACGCAATATTTGATGGTAGAAAGTTTTATGTTTTTAAGGAGGATTAATAATGTTTAAATATCCAGATTGCCCTTCTTGCCAATCAGAATATACATATGAAGTTGGAGGGTTGTATATATGTCCAGAGTGTCATAAAGAATGGAGTAATGCAGAAGAAAAAGAAGAAATAAGTAATCAAGAAGAGATTGTTTTTAGAGATACAAATGGCAATCCATTAACTGATGGAGATGCTGTAGCGATAATAAAGGATCTAAAAGTAAAAGGAAGTTCTTCTACATTAAAAATAGGAACTATAGTAAAGAATATTAAATTAGTTGATGGAGATCATAATATAGACTGTAAAATAGATGGCTTTGGTCAAATGAAGCTTAAATCTCAATTTGTCAAAAAGCTTTAAAATGAAATATCGAATAAAACAATTATTGTACGCTTTATTTTATAGATCTAGTAAAAAAGAACATGATTTTGTTGCTAATTATCTTAATGATATAGAGAAGAACTTGTTTTATAGATTGAGAGGAAGTGAGCAAGGACATTCGATAAGAGTTGCCAAAAGATGTGTTAAACTAAAAGATGATAGTGAATTTATTAAAGCTGCTTTACTGCATGATGTAGGTAAAGTTGATACTAATCTTAATCTTTTTATGAAATCACTGCTTGTTTTTGTTGAAAAATTCAATATTAAGATTTCTTTTTCAAAAACACTTATATCAGCTCAAGAGAGTAAGAATAGCCATTCAGAAAGAGGAGCAGCGTTATTAAAGTCTATCGGATGTAGTGAATATGTAATAAACCTGGTGAAAAACCATCATAAGGAAAGCACAGATAATAAAGATCTAAAGCTATTAATTGAGTGTGATAATAAAGAATAACTAGATTAATAGCTTTTGAGGCTTCATTTTGTATGCTGCAAGCTATTTTAATGAACAACTAGTATTATTAATATTACTTTATTAAAACTATGCTGTAGGAAGTGTGCTGCTTGAGTGGTTGAAAGGAGTAAGATTTGAAAAGAGTATTCTTGATATATAATCCTATATCGGGGAAAGCAACTTTTAAAAGTGATATTGATCATTTTGTTTATAGAATGCAGAACAATGGGTTTACTGTTACATTACATAGATTGTCAAAAAATGAAGATGTATCTAAAATATTAGGCAAAATAAATAAAAAAGAGTTTAAGATGATTGTGGCTGCTGGTGGGGACGGCACTATTAACTCTGTAGTAGATGGGATAATTTATCATGCTTTAGACATTCCATTAGGGATATTACCAGTAGGAACTTCAAATGATTTTGCTTCTTTCTTAAATATTCACGGGGGCCTAGACTCATATATAGATATAATAATTAGAATGGATACTAAAAGAGTAGACATTGGGAGTATAAATGGTAGAAGCTTTGTAAATGTTGTGAGTATTGGAAAGTTATCAAGCATTGCGCACAAAACTAACTATTTAGTTAAGAACAATCTAGGAAAGTTAGGGTATTATATAAATGTACTTGGCCAAAATCCAGTATTTGAGTTTTTTGGGGTTAGGTTAATTGCTGATAACAAGATTTATGAAGAAGATGCAATGTTAGTCTTGGTACTTAATAGTAAAGGAGCAGGAGGGTTTAAGAACCTAGCACCTGATGCTCAGATAAATGATAAGAAATTTGATGTTATAGTCATAAAGAATTGCAGTTTTATTGATAAGTTAAACCTTTTTATAAAAATCCTTAGAGGAGAGCATCGTAATGACGATTGCATACTTTACCTCCAAACAGATAGATTATATATTGAGTGTAGTGACGAAGTTGAGACTGATGTCGATGGTGAA
>PWPR01000069.1 GCA_003557085.1 Clostridia bacterium
AAAAAGCGAAATTACGACTACAGATTATTCAGAAAAAGGGCTAGACAAAGCTATTACAGAAGCAATAGAGAACCTGGCATATGTACCAGAAGGAGACCATCCTCCAGCAGTAAAGAAACCTATACTGACTGAAATGACTTCTCACAAAAGTAATTTAGTTAAATTATGCGGGGTAAAGCAAAGAGCCATCCAGCTAAAAGAAGCATTTGAGATATTACCTGAGGATTACTTAGCATATGGTGTTTATAGCTTAACGTCTATGAGAGTAGCTTATGGAAATAATAACGGTGTTAAAAGATTTGTTAAAAACAACTTTGCGAAAGTTAATGTTTTAATTTCTGATGGAAAAGATGGCTCAGGATATTACTCAACATTGACTCTTGACCCTGAAGATTTATCACTTACGGATATTTTTAAACATGTTGTAGGTAGAGTAAAGATAAATAAAGAAAGAAGTATAATAGAGCCTGGTGAGTATACCGTTATATTAGAGCCTGCTGCAGTAGCTAGTATTTTAATGTACTTAAGTTTTGCTGGCTTTAATGCAAAAAGCGTTCAAGATAATTACAGTTTTTTATCTAATAAAATTGGAGAAAAAGTCTTTGATGAGAGAATAACTATTAGAGATGACTGGTATAATAAAAACACTATGCCTTTACCATTTGATATGGAAGGATATGAAAGAAAACGTCTTGATATTATTGTTAATGGAGTCGCTCACGATTTAGCGTATGATGCGCAAACAGCAAAGAAAGATGGCGTGAGATCAACTGGTCATTCTGTAGCCATGCCAGACAGAGGAGGCATACCGCTGCATCTAGTAATGGAAGGTGGAGAGAGAACTCTTAACGAAATCATAAGTGACTCTACAAATACCATCTTGGTTACAAGATTCCACTACATGAATCTTGTAAACCCAAGAACGGCCCAATTAACAGCATTAACAAGAGATGGTCTTTTCCAAATTGAAAATGGTGAAATTGTCAGAGCACTTGAAAACATGCGTTTTACTGAAAGTATCTTAGATGCTTTCAATAATGTAGTGGAAATATCTAAAGACAGAAAAAGAATCCCAACTTTCCTTGGCAACTATTATGTTCCAGCCATGAAAATAAGTAATTTTAAGTTTACCGGAAAAACAAAATAACATAAGGATGGAAGTGAACTAAGTGCAAAAATATCTAATATTGGTTGATAGTGGCTGTGACATAAGCGATGAAATGAAAAATGATATCCCCCTCGAAATCATACCCATCACTCTTGAAATAGGAGAAAATCATTATGTAGATGATGGGAACATAAATCTTGATGCTTTCTTATTTGATATGGAGAATAGCATTTATAGCCCAAAGACAGCTGCTCCAGCACCAGAGCTATATATGCAGCACTTTGATAAAGCGAAAAACATCTTTATTGTATCAATTTCTTCTGAGATTAGTGCTACTTATAATAATGCTTTAATAGCTAAGAATACCTATCAAGAAAAGAATCCTGATAAGTTTATTGAAGTAATTGATTCTAGAAGTGCCTCTGTAGCTGAAGCACTCACGGTTATGTATTTAGATAAGCTTATTAAGAATGGTACAAATCCTCATAATGCTGCTGTTTCTGCTAGAAAATATGCGGAAAGTCTTCAAACTTTTTTTGTGTTAGACAATTTAAGCAATCTTAAAAAATCAGGAAGAATTGGCCATTTAGCAGGTTTACTGGCATCCATTTTACAGATAAAGCCACTTATGGGCTCTGACGGTAAAGGGGGGATTGCTATGGTAAAGAAAATGAGGGGATACAAAAAAGCTGTAAATGAAATGCTTGATAGTATTGGGCAAACACCTGTTAATCAATTAAAAGAGCGCCCTCTTGCTATAGCACATTGCAAAGCCAAGGATGAAGCTCTTGATTTCATGAAAAGGGTGCAAGAAAGGTATCCTTTTGTTGAGGTACACCTAACAGCTATGCGAGCCACAATAAGCATCTATGCAAATGTTAAAGGTATATTAATATCTTATTAATACTTAACCTTAGATATGTGGATTTTAAGTTCTTTTAACTAATAATGAAATTTAGTTGGGACAATACTTGAAACTTCTAAAAGCTAGGCTAGTTTGTCTAGCTTTTTAGAGTTCATCACACTACCTTTTTTCTCTTTGGTTATTATTTATATTTAGAGTATTGTGAGTTAGAATGTATCAAATACTACTTGATAGGAGACTTAAAATGCAAAAATATCTACCAGGAAATGAAAACAAGCAATTGCTGATTTTGCTTAGTGCCATAGTGATTGTCTTGTTAATAGCTATTTATGTTGTCTATGAAGATAGACAATTATCTTTTCTTCTATGGAACTTGTTTTTAGCGTGGGCACCTTTATTAATACTGTATGTTATAAGTGCTCTACCTAAAAGATTAATTAACAAAGTTATATCAATAACACTTATTGCTATTTGGGCTCTTTTTTACCCTAATGCTCCTTATATGGTGACTAGCTTATTGCATACACCTATGTCTACTAGTCAATTAGGACTAAATATTGATATACTTCTTTGGCTTAAGTTCAGTGTAGTTTTTATTAGTCTATGGCTAGGCATACTTTTATCTTTTTACGCTTTATATCCAATTCATAGAACTATAATTTCCAAAACTTCTAAATCTTTTAGTCACGCATTTGTCATCATCATTTCTTTGTTAAGCTCCTATGGGATATATTTAGGAAGATTCCCTAGGTTAAACAGTTGGGATATTTTTTATAATCCTAGAAGAGTATTTTATGTTGTTCAAAACTCATTTAATCAAAACACTTTAGTTTTTATATTGCTTTTTGCATTAATAATTTACACTCTATATACGTCATTATATAAGCTAAAACACAACAAAATGAACTAGTATGATTTTAGCTAACATCTTACATCTCATCTTCATCTTTAGAATCTTTCTAATTTTTGAACAAAAAAACAGAGTAGAAAAAAAACTACTCTGTTTAAGCTAGATATTCTTTGGTTTAATAATTTACTTCATATCCACTTTGATTAGCAAGTCTCTTTAAATCTTCATAAAACTCTATCTTTGCTGACTTATAATATGGATTTAAGTACAAAAAGCCTATTCCTAAAGTCAGGACACCAAGTATAAACCATCCAATAAAACTTATTTGAAATTCAAAAAACCTCATCTTATTACCCTGCATTAAGAATCTACTCTCTTCAATAGCTTGTAAAGCTGTCATATCTGGGTTGTCTTGAAGTATTAGGAAAGCCATAGACAATGATATCGCTGCGATTATGCCTGGTATAATAAGCAATAAAGTAAATAATGTTACAATAATACCTCTAATTACATGAAGTAAAAAGGTGTCAAAAAACCTTTTGAACCCCTCAAACATCTGTCCTAAATGAGCATCTTTTGTTCTTAATGCTTTTATAAAGACTATATAACCATATTGCAAAGGGCCTGCAATAACCCACTGGAGCATGTTCCTAAAATTAATAATCAGACCTATACCAAAATCTTCCCTTGGGCTTCTCGTAGAAACCCTAAGTCCACCGCTTATTAATGTTGTAATCATAAAAATTAAAGTAGCAATAATTACTTCTACCCAATTATCTTCTAAATAAGCCTTTCCTCTGCTTTTATACTCATTTATTGTTAGCAAAAAAACAACCCCCTTATGCTATAACTTCTAATCCTCCCATATACTTTTGCAAAGCAGCTGGAATTCTAACGCTGCCATCTTCTTGTTGATGATTTTCAAGTAATGCTGCTATACATCTACCTATCGCAACTCCAGAACCATTCAAAGTGTGAACAAACTCGACATCTCGTGTTTCTTCTCTTCTAAATCTTATGTTAGCTCTTCTTGTCTGATAATCACGACAGTTACTACAAGAAGATATCTCAACATATTTTCCATAACTTGGCATCCACACCTCTAAGTCATATTTCTTAGAAGCACTAATACCTAAATCTCCTGTGCACATCTCAACTATACGATAAGGCAGTTCTAAGGTTTCCAGTACTTCCTTAGCTGCGTCTACCATCTGGTCTAGCGCTTTGGCAGAATATTCCGGTTTTACAAAGTTTACCATCTCCACCTTATCAAATTGATGCTGTCTAATCAACCCTCTAGTGTCTCTTCCTGCAGCTCCAGCTTCTGATCTAAAGCAAGCACTATATGCACAATAATTAATTGGTAGCTCTTCTTCAGCTAAAATGTCATCTCTAAAAATATTAGTTACTGGCACTTCGGCGGTGGGAATCAAGTAGTAATCTTGATTCTCAATTTTGAATGAATCCTCAGCAAATTTTGGCAACTGCCCCGTTCCAATCATACTGTCTGAGTTAACAATATATGGAGGTAGCACTTCTGTGTAACCATGCTTTTCTACATGAATATCTATCATAAACGCAGCTAGAGCCCTAACAAGTCTTGCACCCATGCCTCTAAATAGAGTAAATCTAGCTCCTGTTATTTTAGAAGCTGTGGCAAAATCTAGTATTTTTAAGTCTGGTCCTATATCCCAGTGTGCCTTAGGATCATATTCAAAATCCCTAGGGTTACCCCACTTGCTTACCTCTACATTTCCTGATTCATCATCTCCAATAGGAACATCCAGATCAGGTATGTTAGGAGTAACTAAAAGAATCTCTTCAATTTCATTTTCAATAGAGCGCAAATCTTCATCCATTCTTTTTATATCTTCTCCAACGCTTTTCATCTCTTTGATGATAGGTTGTATGTCTTTACCTTCTTTTTTCAGTATAGGCACCTTTTTAGAGGTTGTATTTCTTAGATGCTTCAACTCTTCTACTTTTGCAATAATCTCTCTTCTTGATTCGTCTAACTCCAACACTCTTTCAAGTTTAAAATCTTCTCCTCTAGAATTGACTCTTTTACTAACTTCTTCAAAATTGTTTCTGATTTCCTTTATGTCTAACATAATAAACCTCCTTTTTCTTTTAAAACAAAAAAACGCCCCCTAAAAGGGACGAGAATTACCCGCGATACCACCCTTATTGGCTAAGCCCGGCTCAATTAGATAACGGTATTACCCGTGTTAAGCTACTTCTTTCACTTAACAACTCAGAGATGCTACTCAACAATCCTTTTAAGTGACTTGCACCAACCGCCACCTCTCTGATAAAAAGTAATTATTAAGCTAATTCTCCTCAACGCTTTTGCTTTGAAGTGTATTATACATCTATTATAACAGATTTTCAAGGTTTTGAAAAAACATATAACAAGAAGTTTTACTATTATACTGTATACAATTTGCAAGATTTATGCTAACCTAATAGCGTAAATATATTAGGGGGTATAAACAGTGAAAAAATTAACTGAAAGAACCAAACGTCTATCTCCATCTATGACTTTAGCTATAAGTGCAATGTATAAGGAATTGGTACGTGAAGGTAAAGATGCCATTAATTTCAGCGTTGGAGAGCCAGATTTTAATACTCCAGAGCACATTTGTGAAGCAGCTATTGATGCTATTAACGATGGATTTACCCGTTACACCACAGCTAGTGGAATACCTGAATTAAAAGAAGCAATTTGCAAAAAGCTAAAAGAAGAAAATGATTTAGACTATACACCAAAAAATATTATTGTTGGAACAGGTGCAAAGCAGCCTTTATTTAATGCGTTTTTAGCATTATGTGAAGAAGGCGATGAAGTTTTAGTTCCTTCTCCTTATTGGGTTAGCTATAGTGAAATGATAAAAGTTACAGATGCTACTCCTGTATACATTGACAGTGCAGAAGAAAATGATTTCAAAGTGAAAATTGAAGATCTAGAAGCAGCTATAACACCTAACACAAAATGTTTAATTTTTAATAGCCCAAGTAACCCTACTGGAACAGTTTATACTAGAGAAGAGCTATCAGCTATCGCTGATTTGGCTGTAAAGCATGATTTTTACATTATTTCTGATGAGATTTATGAGAAATTAATTTATGACGGTGAACATGTTTCCCTGGCATCATTTAATGATGAAGTAAAGAAGCTTACAGTTGTGATTAACGGGATGTCTAAAGCATACGCTATGACTGGCTGGAGAATTGGTTATGCCGCAGCTTCAGAAGAAATTATAGGAGCAATGAACAAGTTACAAGGCCATAGCACTTCAAATCCTACCTCTTTTGTACAAAAAGGCGCATTAGCAGCATTAGAGGGGTCCGATGAGTCTGTAGATGCTATGAGAGAGCAATTTGTAAAGCGTAGAGACTTCATGGTTGAAACAATTAATAATATTCCAAACATTAGTTGTAGAAAACCTGGTGGTGCTTTTTATGTCATGATGAACATAAAAGAATTAATGGGTGAAGAAATTAAAGGTAAAATTATTAATAATAGTATGGACTTTGCACTACACTTACTTGAAACAGCTCATGTTGCAACAGTTCCTGGTTCTGCTTTTGGAATAGAAGGATTTGTCAGGTTAAGCTATGCAGCTTCTATGGAAGAAATTGCTGAAGGACTTAATAGAATAAAAGAGTTTGTAAGTTAGTAATTATTTAAGGACTGTAAATTACAGTCCTTTTTTATTTTAAACTAAAAGATTTACGTTATGATATAATTAATAAATAAGCACTAAATAAGGCAAGTAGCTTTCAAAAGACAAAAACTACATCTGACTCAATTGGTTCAAAGTGGAGGCGTAGACAATGAAAAGATTCATAATTGCAGTAATAATAGCTACTTTGGTTTTTTCTCTTTTAAACATGGGTTTAGTCTATTTTACAAGTTATACTATTGATTTATCAGAAACCTCCATGCCTAAAGTTAATAGGCAGGCTAATTTAGATGGCTCTATTTCCGAAGTGGATCATCTGATAGAACCTCCTTTCATTGAACTTGAAGAGGTCTCTCCTTATTTAGTTAAGGCGATTATCGCCATAGAAGATCATCGATTTTTTAACCACCAAGGTATCGATTTCTTTAGGATATTCAGAGTAGCTATAGCTAATATAAGATCAAGAAACTTAGTTAAAGCAGGAGCAAGTACTATTACTCAGCAACTGTCTAGAAATATATTTCCTTTTTTATCTCAAGAAAGAGCTGTTTCAAGGAAAATAACAGAAGCAGCAACAGCCTTACAGGTAGAAAGAACTTATTCCAAAAATGAAATTTTAGAAATGTATTTGAACATAGTTTTTATAGGACATGGACTACATGGGGTTGAATCTGCTGCCAACTTGTATTTTGGCAAATCTGCTTCTGACCTCACCCTTGTCGAATCTGCTACTATAGCTGGATTACTTAAGGGGCCTGGTTACTATTCACCATATGTCTCCCGTGAAAAAGCCTTAGAACACAGAAACATAGTTATTATGAGAATGGCCGAGCTTGGTTATATCACTGAGGAGAAAGCAAATCAAGCACTAGATAAGCCCTTGATTACTATTAGAGATCTTCAAGGTGTTTCACAATACGAAAGGAGCTTGACATTTTTGTCATAAAAATATTATGGAATTTATTGCAATAGATTTTGAAACTGCTAATAAACACCCTTATAGCGCTTGCTCTCTTGGACTAGCAATAGTTAGTGATAGCCAGATTGTTGATAATCCATATTGGGTTATTAAACCTAAACCTTTGGAGTTTTCCTATTGGAATATAAGAATTCATGGGATTGACAAAGTCCAAGTAAAAAATAAACCTAGTTTTAGAGAACTCTGGCCTGAACTATATCTTTATTTGAATAACCAAACTTTAGTAGCCCATTATGCAAGTTTTGACATGAAAGTCTTTCAAGAAACCTTGAGATATCAGGGAGTTGTGCAACCAAATTATCACTATGCTTGTTCATTAAAAATTGCCCGAAAAGTATGGCCTTTTTTCCCAAAGCATGGACTTAAACACGTAGCTGACTATTTAGGGTTTGATTTTTTGCATCATAATGCGAAAGAAGATGCCTATATAAGCGCTTTAATAGTGCTAAAGGCTGCTGAAATACTTAATGTCAGAAGTTTAGATGAGCTGTACAGTAAATTAGGTCTTAATTTTAGTAAAATATTTTAATATTAGAAAGTTGAGGATGAAAATGCAGAAACTTGAAACATTAATTGACTCTTATTATGATGACATGGTGAAAGATATTCAAAGACTAGTTAAAATTAAAAGTGTCAGAGATGAGCCAAAAGGAAATATGCCTTTTGGAGAAGGTGTTCAAAAGGTATTGGAAGAAGCATTAGCAATGTCTAAGGAATTAGGCTTTGAAACTACCAATATTGACAACTATGCTGGAGTAGCTAGCTATGGAGATGGTGAAGAGGATATAGCTATAATCGCTCACCTTGATGTCGTTCCTGAAGGCGATGGATGGACTCATCCTCCTTACAGTGCTACTTATAAAGATGGCGTAATCTATGGCCGTGGGGTGAGTGATAACAAAGGTCCTGCTATTATTGGGCTCTATGCTATTAAAGCTCTTATAGAATCTGGTGTGGATATTAATAAAAAGTTAAAAGTAATTTTTGGTACCAATGAAGAATCTGGCATGGTTGACTTAAAATATTATGCAAAAAATGTCGGCACCCCTAGCTTATCTCTAGTTCCTGATGCTTCTTTCCCTGTTGTAAAGGGAGAAAAAGGTATTATGTCATTCAAATTTCAGTCTCTAATGGAGAACAAGGAGTTAACATCCAAAGTTCGAGTGAAATCAGGCTTTGGTGGTAATGCTGTTAACTCTGTGCCTGATTATGCTGAGCTAGTACTTGATGTGGATGATTTAGATAGCTTTAAATCTTATATAGAGAGCTATAATTCAACAAGTGAAGACAAAGTAGAGCTAATAGAAGATGACACTACTATTAAGCTCATTGCAAGAGGTGTATCTGCACATGGCAGTAGACCAGAGACTGGCAAAAATGCTAACTCTATATTGTTTAAATCTCTCTCTGATTTAATAAAGGAATCTGAAACAATACTGAGCACATTTGTTAAACTCTATCTTGATAAAATTGCTTTTTATCACCACGGTGAAAAAATAGGGTGTGAATTTGAAGATGAGGAGTCTGGTAAACTAGCATTTAATCCAGGTTTAATGAGCATCTTAGAAAACGCTATTGAAGTAGCTGTTAATATTAGATTCCCTGTTACATATAGTGCTAAGCAAGTGTATCAAGGAATGCAAAAAACTATTGAAGGATTGCCTGTAACAATCATTGAAGGCTCAGATAGCTCCCCTTACTATCATGATGATGATAATACAGTCATAAAACAACTAATGAGCATTTATCAAGACTACTCTAAAGACTATGACTCTAAACCATTGGTTATGGGTGGAGGAACCTACTCTAGAGTTATTTCAAACTCTTACACTTTTGGTCCTGGCTTCCCTTGGAGCAAAAGCAATGCTCATCAACCTGATGAGCAAGCAAGTATGAAAGATATTATTCTTGCCACTAAAATTTATGCTCAAACTCTATATAAGCTTACAAGATAACTATAATTATTCTTAAAATTTTATAAAAAAACAGAGTAAGTAATTCTCTGTTTTTTTATTAATTATGTGGAGTTATTCCTGCTAGTGAACTAGGTCTCCAGCTTTTTAAGTTCTTCGTGTAAACTCAACTGCTCAAGCAGCTCTTCTTCTAGGTCTTCCTTTTGTCGATATAAAGCTTGCAACTCATCTATATCATTTACACAAAGCAAAGTTTCTTCAAGTCTTAATATTTTGCTCTCACAGTCTTTGATTTTAACTTTACAGTCCTCCAACATTCTTTTTTTTCGCCTATGCTCTTTTTCTTGCTCTTTCTTCTCTTCATAAGCTATTTTTCCTTTATTGAGAGTGTTATCCACTACTTTAATAGCAGAAGATGTCACTCTCTTCTCTTGCCAAAACTGATAGCCACCTTCAAATATATCGACTTTTTTAGGAGTAATTTCAATAATTTTTGTGGCTAGTTTGTCAATGAAATACCTGTCATGAGACACATATATAACTGTGCCATCATAAGCTAGTAAACTTTCCTCAAGCTTCTCTCTTGACTCAATATCCAAATGATTAGTAGGCTCATCTAAGAAAAGCACATTTACCCCACCATAGAACATTATACTAAGTTTCAGTCGGCTTTTTTCACCACCAGAAAGATTCTCAATTGTTTTAAATACATCATCTCCTGTAAAAAGAGCTCTAGCTAACTCATGCCTCGTATTAGTTTGGGTGATGTCATGCTCTCTCTGAAATGCCTCTATCAAATTGTCTTTTTCATTTTCAAACTCAATAACCTGAGGTAAATACCCCACTTTTACTCTTGATCCTAGTTTGACTTGGCCTTCAGTTGGCTCTATATCTCCTAGCATTAATCTCATTAGAGTTGTTTTTCCAGCTCCATTAGGTCCAACAATTGCTACTCTATCTTGATAATAAATGGTCATATTTATATCACTAAAAAGATTGCAATCATCAAAACTATGTCCCAGCTTTTCCATTCGTACAACCTCATTACCAGTTCTACTAGCAATATTATTGTTAATTACTATTTTCTTAGTATAAATCTGAGGTTTTTCAGGCAAGACAATTCTATCAATTCTTTTTTGTATTTCCTTTGCTCTTTTGAACATTTTTTCACTATCTCTGGAACGACCCCAAATTATATATCTTTCTTTTTGCTCTTCCAGTTTATCAAGCTCACTTTTTTTAGCCTGCCATTCAAGAAGCCTTCTCTCTAACCTTGCTTGTCTTTCTTTAATAAAGAAATCATAGCCACCATTATATAGCTCCACTCGATTTCTTGTCATTTCAACTATCCTATTAACAGCCTTCTTAAGAAACCATCTATCATGGGAAACTATTACTACAGCACCTTCGTATGATTGTAAGTACTCTTCCAACCAAGCCATATATTCCATATCTAAATGATTAGAAGGTTCGTCTAATAATAGAATATCTGGTTCTTCTAGCAGTATTTTTCCCATAACAACTCTAGATTTCTCTCCACCACTCAACAAAGAAAATCTTCTATTTTGCATATCACTATCAATATTCAAACCTGTAGTAATCCTGTCTAATCTTTCTTTTAGCCTATATCCCCCAAGATTCTCGTATTTTTGCTGAAGATGCCCATATTCTAAGACTATCTCTTCTATATTGCTAGGATTAGTAGCCATTAATTCCTCCAGCTTTTGCATTTCTTCTCTTATTACATATACCTCTTCAAAAGCTAAAAGTAAAATGTCTATTGTATCCAAACTATCAGGGTAATCAGGTATCTGATCCAGATAATCAACCCTGACTCCTTGTCTTAAGAAAACGTTGCCACCGTGGTATTCTTCTTTATTCATTAATATCTTAAGTAAAGTAGTTTTGCCCACTCCATTGGAACCCAAGAGCCCTATTCTTTCTCCTGTATCAATGTCAAAAGATATGTTTTCAAAAATTAGATCTGCACCATAATATTTGGTCAGATTACTAATAGCACATAATGCCATTTTTCTCTCCTCATTTTTTGTTCTTTTTTGTGTTCTTTGTCTTCCTTACTTCATCTTCTTTCTTTTGTAGCTTTACAAATTCATAAGCAAAATACAAGCTTAATGCTAGGAAAACAAAAGCTACTGGCCTATAATATACAAATCCCCAAATACCAACAACTGCCGCAATCAAGCCATGCCACATTCTCTGATTTGGAACAGGATTTTCTAAAAAACCAAAATTGACTAAAGGCTACGAGCAGTAAAAATCCAGTTATCATTTCATATCCACTCATCCAAGCTAATCCGGCTAAAACCATATTTAGTCCAAACAACAATATTTTGCTATACTTTGATTCTTCATATTGATAATCCTCTTTAGCTTTGATCAAATCTCTTTGGTAAATCCAAGCAGCTGGGCCAAACATGGCTCCTCCAACAGCTATTGCCATTTCAGTATATTTTGTATTAAAAGCAAAAGTCATAGCCAAAACTAAAAACATAACTGCTGGCACAAAGCTATAAATAGTCATCTTTTTTGAAATAAATTTTCTATCTTTATCCATATAAACACCTACTTCTCTTCTTTTAGAATTCTTTTACATATATTACTCATCTCTTTTAAATCATGATTCATTAGCTCATTAAAACTCTTAGATAATTGATTTAGCATTTTATTCTCAATATCTAACCAATTTTCTTCAATACTTCTTATTGGTAATATATTGTTTGAAGTTGATGTCATAAAAGCACCTTGGATATCTTTGATGTCTTTTACATTGATAATATCTTCAACTACTTCAATTCCCAGTTCCTGACACAACTTTAAAACTTTCGTTCTAGTAATTCCCATTAAAACTTTGTCTCCTGGAGCAGTATAAAGCTTTCCCTTCTTTATAAAGAAAACATTAGATCTACTGCCTTCAGCTATATTACCATTTTTATCTACAAGTATAGCTTCATATGCTTTGTTTTCTTTAAGGTGCTGATTTATTCTTTCTCTTAATTTTGTATTATGCACTTTTACATTTGGATTATCTCTTGAAACATGATAGTAGACTGTCTTAATGCCTTCTCTAACCATTTCTTCTGAAGGATAAAAAGATTCAATAAAATAAAATAAAGCTTCATTTTTCGTAATAATTAGTTTTATATTTTGCTCTTTAATATTGTTTATTTTTGAAAGTTTACATATTGATAGATGCATTTCTTCCATATCCATTGTAATTTGAATGCCCATTATCTTTGCTGAATCATAGAGCCTTTTAACATGTTCTCTAGCAAATAAAGGAGTATGATTTATCACACGTATAACCTCATATACTCCCTCTTGCTGATTTATTCTTTTAATTACATCCATATCTTCTAGCTGGATTTCTCCATTTAGATAGTAATAGTTTTTCATCATATTTACCTTTCATATAAAAATATTTGTGAATTTGATATAATAAAATTGTAAGGAGGCACATAACTATGATTTCAATTGCAAATAAAACTTTTTGGGTAAAAACCATGAAGTGGCCTATTAATGATCTAAAAGTTCAAACATTATCTGACCAAGATATTTATAACACTAAAAGAGTTACCTTATATGGTAGAGGCAGTATGCCTGCCACAGTAATTACTAGGTCATGTAAAGCAAATGTCCATAGGTGCAGTTATGATGCTATGATGCTCCGCTTTTTTAATCAATCATTTCTTTATCCATCTCCTAAATTATACTATGCTAAGGTTGATGATGCAAAAAAAGAATCTACTCTGATAGTTGAAGATATGCACCCGAAGTATAAAAGTTTTTCTGAGAACCATGTTTTCACTGTAAAAGAAGAAGCAGCTCTTCTTAAAAATTTAAAAATTCTGAACAATTATAAATTGAATAAACAAGACTTTCAGAACACCCTTGCTTTTATGAAGGATGCTATGCGCTATACTCTTACACCAGTTGAAGTTTTAGCTAGAATTGGCGCTCTTGAAGAGGGTTCGATTATTACAAGAGAACAAGCTACTTTGCTAAAATCAATTAGCATACCTTATTTAACTAGTGCAATTAGAACTTTAGAGATGCTGCCTTTAAAAATATCTATCAGAAATTTCTCTCCTACTCACATAGTAATTGATAAAAACGATTCTGAAGTAATATTTGTAAACTATAATTATTTTGCTTTAGGGAACTCGTTTGAAACATATGTTTCCATATCAAAATATATTCCAAAGGATAGAAGAGATGCTTTTCTTAATTTATACCTTGAAAGTATAAATTTTAAAAACAAGACTCAGCTGAACTTAAATGAGTTAGTAGGTCTTATAAAGTTTGCAATTTCTCTAAACAAAGTTCTGACTTTTGAAGAAATACAAAAAAGAGCTATCAATAAAAACACCTTTGATAGCCTTTTAGAAAGTATTAAATTAGTGAAAAATATCTTTTAATTCTCAATATATGCTATAGCTTCAGCTTCAATTTTAAGTCCATAGTGCAGTTGCCCTATAGCTAATACACATCTAGCTGGGTAGTCTTTAGTAAAATATTGCTCATATACAGAGTTCACAGCATCCCAGTTGTTTACATCGTTGATATAAATATTTACTTTTACTATGTCTTCAATCTTACCACCAGCAGCTTTGATAATTCCAAATATATTCTTAAGTACTTGTTTTGCTTGCTCTTCAATTGGAGCAGAGACTAATTTCTCTCCTGTTTCAGGCACAATAGGAAGTTGTCCGGAAATATATAATGTGTTACCTGCTAATACTCCTTGCGAATAACACCCATTTGCTTTTGGTGCCAAGTTAGTGTTAATATATTTTTTTGCCAACTCAATCTCTCCTTTAATTTGCAATACTTACTTTTGTACTCAAGTTTTGAGACAGCTCTTTCTCTTTTGCTAAAAAGTCTATTGGTTTTGGCAGCTCTAAGGTCAAAGATCTCATCCATACCATAATACCCAACAAACCAATTCCCGTCAAAGCAAAGACAATATTTAATCCCCAAAATCCAGCAATTGTACCGCCTATCATTGGCCCTGCTGCTGCTCCAACTTGGCTTACGCTTGAATTTATGCTTAGTATTCTGCTCCTATAGCTATTAGGTACATTTCTTGTTAACACTGCTGTGGCAGAAGGTGCGATAGCTGCTAAAAATAGGCCGAATAAAAATCTTGTAGCACCAACATAAAGTACTGAGTTTGCAAACACCAGCATTATGCTAAATAGTGCCCCTCCAGCTAATCCTATAGTCATAGCTTTCTTATAAGTGTTCTTACTTCCATACTTGCCCCAATAAGGTGCACCTAAAACTGTTGCAAATCCAGCTAATGAAAATATAATTCCTGTCATAACTGCTGGGTCTTGACTACTCTGTAGAGCTAAATTTTGCACCATTAGTGGCAAAATTGGTTGGATAATGTTTAGAGATAAGTTGAAAACCATCATTATTAAAAACATGGCTGTAAGTATTTTATAGGAAAACGCCATCTTGATATCTTTAATAATTCTGAATTTAATACTTCTATCACTAGGCACCTCTTCTTTTGTTCCAAAAAGCACAACCAAAGTTGCAAAAAACAATACTATACCAGCAATTATCAAGGTTCTTCTTAATCCAAAAAAGGCGCTCATATAACCACCAACCATAGGACCTGCAATAGCACCAAAGGAAAATCCTGTATTTATAAATCCTAATGCATAGCCTAAGTGTTCTTCTGGGGTATTTGTTGCTACCATTGCTATAGCAGAAGGAATAAACCCACTAAACAAGCCTAACAGCAATCTTGCTAAAATTACATGTAAAGGGCTAGTCGAAAAAGACATGGCGATATAAACAACTGCTATACCAAACCCTGCCCTTAATATCTGTTGTTTTCTTCCATATTTGTCTGCTAAAGTTCCCCAAACTGGCCCTATCAAAGCTCCTGTTATAAACGTGGCACTAAAAGCCAACCCTGACAAAAATTCAATATTAGCTTCAGCGCCAACTTCTTGCAATAACATTGGTAAAAAAGGAGATACTAAAGAAAATGCAATACCTCCGATAACACAGCCAACCCATAATACATATAGGTTTTTTTTCCACAAAGCCATTATCTGTCTCCTTGTTCTTTCTTAAGTATTTCGCCACTCTAATAATATACTTATGTTTAAACTAAAGCAATACCTGGTATACATAGTACAAGATATATTTTACTTATAAAATAGTCTTTGGAGGACATTATATCTGCATATATCTAAAACAGTAAATTATGCGTGCTAGAAATTATAAAAAAGAAACCACTAATGTAAACATTGATATTAAGAGTCCATTGTAATTTTGAGTAAGAAATAAGGATTCATCTGTTTTATGGGGAGGGCCTCTAATAGCATGTGCTGTTAATTAATTTTACACAAATGTTCCTGGAGATATTTTGATTGTCTCTTAGTTTATTTACCACCTGCAACTGGCGATAGTTCCCTCTCTACACTGCCTCTAGATAGAACCTTTACGCAACTTTCAGATTTTGAAAAAATTGAGTCCTTCTCTAAGCAAGAAATTGATTTGAGTCAAACTATTAAAGATCATCTAATTAAACATTTTAAACTAAAAAGTGGGCATTAAGCCCACTGTTAGTTTATGTTAATGGTTGAGTTTCAAGCTTTACTTCTAGTGTTAAGAACTCATCATCTTCAATACGATATACCTCTAACTCAATAGTATCTCCCGAACTGTGTCTATATAAGATCCTTTGTAAATCAGTAAATGTTACTAAGTTTTGATCATTTATTGATACTATTATGTCATTATGCTGTAAGCCAGACTTATAAGCAGGGCTATCTACAATTACTTCATCTACATATATTCCTCTATCTACACTACTATTAAGGTAAATGGCATATCTGGTATTCATAGGAAGACCTTTAATACCTAGATATGGTCTTATCACTTCCCCATACTCAATCAACTGCTCTATTATAGGCTTTGCTTGATCAGATGGAATTGCAAAACCTAAGCCCTCAATTCCTGCACTGGCTATCTTGACTTGATTTATCCCAATCACATCCCCAGCTAAGTTTAGTAAAGGACCTCCACTATTGCCTGAGTTAATTGCAGCATCAGTTTGTACCAATGAATATTGCCTATCCCCTACATTTACAATTCTGTCAACAGCACTGACAATACCAGCTGTTACTGTTCTTGCAAACTCCATCCCTAAAGGATTACCAATTGCTATAACAGTTTGACCCACTCTTATTTCTCCAGAGTTACCAAATGTTATATACGGCAAATCCCTACTTTCTTCTGGTAGATCATTTAAGTCTATTTTCAAAACAGCTAAGTCAGACCATTCGTCCTCTCCAACAACTTGTGCTTTTATCTGAGCTCCACTTGATAGATTCACATAAATCTCTCTTGCATTGCTAATAACATGTTCATTAGTCACTATCAACCCTGAAGGATCAATAATAAAGCCAGAACCACTACCTAACTCCGTCATAGTGGTATTTCCAAACCAATCTGTAGCCAACCCTATATTAATAACTCCTACTACTGCAGGACCTACTGTTTCAGCTACTACTGTTATGTCCCCTGGCTCTAGCTTTGAATAATCTATCGAAGCTGTCACAGGTTCAGGAAGCGTATAATTTGAATAACTAAGGCTCCCAGCTTGCTCTGGCCAAGGTATTATATTCCCATATAAATAATAAGGAGCAATTACTGCCATCAACAAAGCACCAATCAGCCCTCCTATTATTGCAGCCAAAACAATCTTGCCTATGCCATTGCTTTTATTGTTTTCTCCATTATAGTAATCTAAGCGATTTTCTCGTCTATTAAAGTCCATGAAATCACCTCTCTTTATGTCTTATATAATAACAAAGAATTGTCAAAATTCTATATGAAATATATGATAATTACATAGTTTTTTAATTTACTCTAATGCTATTAAATTAGATGGCTCACTTTGCTTAGCGACTGACAACGTAAAGTCTTTTTGTGGTCTAAGACCATAAGAACATAATTCTGAAAAACAGGTGTCAAATGCTACACCTGGGGTATTGTTCTTTTCACTTAAGTGAGCTAAGACAATTACTTGTGTCTTTCTACATATTATCTTTTTTAGTAATTTAGCAGCGATATCATTTGATAGATGCCCTATTTTACTTGATATTCTATTTTTTAAAAATGCTGGATAAGGACCATTCACAAGCATTGCTCTATCATGATTTGATTCAAGAATTATTGCATCTGCATCTAAGAAGTGTTGATAAACTCCTTCTGTTATAACTCCTAAATCTGTAGCAATAACTAACTTATGTATTCCATCATCAATTACGTAACCTACAGGGTCTGCAGCATCATGCGATATAGCAAAAGGTGTTACCAGAAGCTCCCCTAAGTCAAACTTACTCTGTGTGATGAAAGTCTTTCTCTGTTCTTGAGGCACTCGGTAAAAATGCTTATATCCAGCTTCCCAAGTAGCTTGATTAGCATAAATGTTTATGTGTGGGTTATGTCTAGCAAGAACATCGACACCTTTAACATGATCACCATGCTCATGAGTTATAAGTAAACTATCTATTTGATTTTTATTTATACTAATATCTGATAATCTCTGTCCAATAGCCCTATTTGATATTCCTGCATCTACTAATATTCTTCTTCCTTTTGTCTCTACGTAAATACTGTTTCCTGAACTACCACTCGCCAATACAGCAAATTTCATTATCCTCACCTACTCAGATGCAATTTCTACTACTTCTTTAACTTGTCTTTCAAATTTCTTTCTTGCCAACATCACAGATCTGTTGCATCCTAAACACTTAATGCGAAAATCTGCACCAATCCTTATAACTTCCCAAATATCATTTCCACAAGGATGACTCTTCCTCATTTTAACTTTATCTCCAACTTTGTATTCATGTTTTAACATAATATCTATCCTTTATTAATAATAACTCTGTGTGGGAATGGGATTTCTACACCTGCTTCATCAAGCTTGTTCTTCAAATGGAATCTCATTATTCTCTCTACTTGTCTATATTCTATAGATTTAGCTCTAGCAGTTATTCTAATAACCACTGCTGAATCAGCAAGTTCTTGCACCCCTCTTATCTTTGGCCCTTCAATTATCCAATCATATTTACCTGCTAATTCTTTACATGCTTCTTCTAAAACATTATAAACATGCGGTAAGTTCTCTCCATAAGCTACTCCTAAGTCTACGGTAGCACGCATATAGTTTCTTGATAAATTACTTACTAAGGCTATTTCTCCGTTTGGTATTATATGTAGCTTCCCATCTCTTGCTTCAAGCTGGGTACTTCTTAATCCAATCTGTACAACAGTACCCTCAACGCCTTCTACTACAATATACTCTCCTACATTGAAATGATCCTCAAATATAATAAAGGCTCCTGCTATAATATCTTTAACTAAATCTTGTGCACCAAAACCTAAGGCTACACCTAATATACCTGCACTCGTTATGATAGAAGTTGTAGAAACTCCAAAAATAGTCAATAAAGTTAATATAACGATAAAGTAAACTAGATATTGAAACAAGCTTAGACTAAGTGTTTCAAGAGTTCTAAGCTTTGATTCTTTTACTTCAATTGTCTGAAATACACTCACTTTATCATCATAGTGTTCTTGTTCTTTTCTAGAAAAGGCTGCTCTTATTCCCATTTGACCAAATTTCAAGCCAATAAAAGCTAGAATTATAACTATTGTTGACTGAATAAATCTTCCTAGCAATGGGATTCCAAAAAGACTACGCTGAAAATCTGCGTAAGATGTTAACGATAAATTAAAAAGTATGATAGAAAAAGGAATTGCTAAAAGATAAACAGCATATCTCCATATCTTCATCAACATCTTTCTCATATTTGCTATTTGTGTTAACTTTTCTTCCTTTCTCTTGTCATCTGACTTCCTTACTTTTGTCTTTAATATTCTAAATGACCTTCTTATGAGAAAGTTTCCAATCCCAATCATTATAATCATAGCCAAAACTAAGACTATTAATTGTATTACAACAGCTAAAATTGGATTTGCACTTTGCAGCTCCCCTAACTTATCAGCTAAAAATCTCAAGAACATCACCTCATTCTATATATGTATACTCCTTATTGCCTCCTGTAATTGTTTCTTTAAAGTACCGCTTCTCTATTATATCATGGGTCTCTACGATTCTTTTAACTTTCTTTAGATTGCTCTCTTCAAACTTGAGAGCAATGCCACATCCTTCTGATATAATCTTTGGTGTTGGGATAACCATCAAGCCAATTTCTGCTTCTAATAAAGCTTCTTCAATTTCAAGTGCCTCGTGCGTAGATTTAAATGTTAATACTATCATGTTTATTTCCTTTACTTGTACCAGTCTATTCTATTATCTTCTTTTAAGACATATATTATGTAGTCCCTATCTATAAATGCCCTTTGGATATTATTAGTTGTCAAGTAACTTAATGATACTAAGTTCTTTGATGTGTAAACACCACTATTTGTTGCAACTAAAAGTGTACCATCTCTTAGTAGTTGATAATTGATTAGTTCTCCACTATAGCGAATCCTACCAATACGTTGGCCTGATAGATTCATCTCTGAAACTATCACCTGTTTTTCTGGAGGCAAAATAGAGAAAGAATTTTGAATATAAAAGACTCTGTTTTCTGAACTAAACCCAAGACCAAGAACGTCTGCAATCTCAAATGTCGTTAATGTATCAAGTAACACATTATAAAGCTCAACTTGGCTTTTTGTAGCCCATATAAGATAGTGTCCTGATGGTGATAGTGAAAAATCTCTTATTTCTTCATCAAATCGTCTTTGATATAGAACTCTACAATAATTGTCATAAAAATAAAGGTATTGTCCTGGATCATCTCTATCAAAACTAAATGCTAAGACAACTACCCCCAAAGGTGACCAGCTAACATTTACTATTTCTTTGTTGCTATATTGAGCGCTAAAAAGCTCTTTTCCTTCTTGGTCTTTTAAGTCTATTTGAATTTCCCAAGATGCCTGATCTGCCATTAGCTCACTTACAACAAAGGTTCTTCCATCATTGCTTACAGCACAAAATAGTGGGTCTCCTGTCACTTGCCAACTAGTGAGAGTCTCTCCGTTAAGGTCTAATAAACTAATTTTCCTATTATGTTCTTCCCCGACAATAATATTAGTGCCTGCACTATCAATTAGCTGTCTATTGGAGGCAAATATCTTCTCCCATTGTTTCATTCCTTTGCTATCAAATAATGATATCGCTGCCTGCCCAGTTCTCCTATATACAGTTATCAAGCCTCTATCTGCTGAGGAAAAATGCTGCAAATGTCCAGGGGATACCAGCGTTCTTGAATTCTCAAGCTCAAGCTCTATTCCTAAATCATTAAAAAGATCCCTTACAAAAAAAGAGCCTATAAGCACAACAGCAACTAATACTATAAAAACCACAACTATTTTTACATTCATATCTAAATGCCTCTCTAAATTCATACTTATATATTAACACAGCTAATTAATCATGAACATCACAAAAAAGGCCTATACAAGGCCTAAATTTTGTCTATAACATTATTAACAATTTTTGTAGTTGCCTGACTTATAGAAGCAACCTTCATTGAAAGAGCATTTATCTGCTGACTCATAATTCCAGCTTCATAAGTTATTTTTTCGAAGTTCTTTAATGCTTCTTCAAGCTCAACTTCTGAGCTCTCGACTATTCTATTTAGTGTCTTCACTGTGTCACCCATGTTTTTAAGTAGCCTTACTAAATAAACTCCAATGTAAATAATTACAATTGTAATTAGCAACAATAAGAAATCTCTAAACTCTATAGAAATTGACATCAAAACACTCCTCTTGTTTTTTTATTTATTCATACTATTTCTGAGTCCACGAGTCTTAGTTTTTAGTCTTCCGAGCAATCGTGAAACTTGCATTTGTGATACTCCTAAAATATCAGCAATTTCTTTTTGAGTCAACTTATCTAAATATCTAAACTTCACTAACTTTTTATCCAAAGAAGTCAGATTTGCATAAATCTCTTTTATCTCACTAATATCTTCAAGTCTTTCTAACTCTTTGTCAAGCTCTCCTAAATTCTGCCTCAGTGTAATTGGTGTTTCTGAATCCTCTACTAGTATTGTGTTCTCAAGTGATAGTATATCATAGTTTTGTGTTATGCTCATTGCTTCAATGACTTCTTCAATTGACATATTCAAATAATCTGCAATATCTTTAGGTGTTACTGTTCGATTATGTTTTTGGGCCAATTCAGGTATAAGTTTATATATTTTAAAATTGGTTTCTTTAAGTCTTCTTGGTATTTTAACAACCCAATCATTATCTCTATAGAAATGCTTAATTTCACCAACAACTTTTGGCGTAAGATAGCTAAAGAAATTTAAACCCTTATCTTCATCATAACTTTCTATTGCTTTAAGCATTCCAATATATGCTACCTGCCGAACATCTTCATAAATATTCCTATCCTTGATAAATCTTGCTGCTATATTTTCTACTATTGGCATTAACTTAATAATTAAATCATCTAATAGCCTCTGATTATTCGTTCTTTTGTATTTGCTTATTAAGACTTGGAAAGATTCTTTTGATTCTCCTTCACTCATTTTCTTTCTCCATACTTAATCATCTTAATAACTGTGCCTTTTCCTTTATTAGAATCAATTGAAACCTCATCCATTAGAGCCTCAACTATATATAACCCTAAACCCCCAGCTATTTCAGGGTCTCTTTCTTTAACCTCATCTTTTGTAAAGCCTGGACCATTATCTCTAACTTTTATTATCATCGCATTTGTATTGCATTCATACTTAATATGTATAACAATACTGTCTTTTTCTTTGTCATTATGAGCTATGGAGTTTGTTATGACTTCTGTTATTGCAACTTTTATATCCTCAATAGCTTCTATTCCAAAATTATATCTACCCGCAAGTGCAGTCATAACAAGTCTCATCATCCCAATATATATAGGCTTTGCTGGTATCTCAACCACAACAATATCATCACAAATATCTAAATTAGTGTCATTGTAATCAGTGAATTTTATATCGTCTTCAATTGATATTGTTTTATTCAAACCAGTTGTGTCAAATAATTTAAGTATGTGTTTTTGTAAATTAATCAGTTTTAATTTCCCACCATTATCTTCTACATATCTAGAAATGTCAATGATTGCTCCTAAGCCTATGCTATCAATAAAGTTTAATTGCTCCATATCAATTATAACTTCCTTTTTGTCTTTGATAGCATTAATTACTTTACTTATAACACTGTCTACATTAAATAAGTCCATCTCTCCAGAAACTTTAATTCTAACAGCCTCTTCTGATAATAAATCAATGTCAATTTGTCCCACGAATATCACCTCTTTCAAAGATTTCAAATAACTACATTTACTAAAATTATACACTTTATTTTGCTAATATGCTAAGTTAAATAAAAAAAAGACCTCTGCTAAGAGATCTCTTTTACTAGTTTCTTAATACTGTCAACTTTATCAAGTTCTTCCCAGGGCAGCTTAATATCGGTCCTACCAAAATGTCCATATGCAGCTACTTGTCGATAAATAGGCTGCCTAAGTTTCAAATTATCAATTATAGCTCCAGGTCTTAAGTCAAATATCTTTTTAATTATTCCAATTAATTGTTCATTAGTATAATCACTTGTTCCAAAGGTATCTACCATAATAGATACTGGCTGAGCTACCCCTATTGCGTAAGCCACTTGAAGCTCTAATTTCTCTGCTAATCCTGCTGCCACCATATTTTTAGCGACATGCCTTGCAGCATATGCTGCTGACCTATCTACTTTAGTAGGGTCTTTTCCAGAGAATGCTCCTCCACCATGGCGAGAATACCCTCCATATGTATCTACTATTATCTTCCTACCCGTTAAGCCTGCATCACCCATAGGTCCACCAATTACAAATCTACCTGTAGGATTGATAAAGAACTTAGTGTTATCATCTAATAAATCTTCAGGAATTACCTCATTAATGACTATGTTTCTAACATCTTTGTGTATTTGCTCTTGGCTAACATCTGGCCTGTGTTGAGTAGAAACAACAATTGCGTCTATTCTAATTGGATTGTTACCTTCATACTCTACAGTAACCTGAGTTTTACCATCAGGGCGTAAATATGACATTTCTCCATTTACTCTAACCTCATGAAGCCTTCTAGCAAGCAAGTGAGAGTAATAGATTGGCATTGGCATTAAGTTTTCTGTTTCATTACAGGCAAAACCAAAGATTAGACCTTGGTCTCCTGCTCCAAGAGATTCTTTTTCTTGTGCCATACGACTTTCTAGTGAAAGATCTACCCCTTGAGCTATATCAGGAGATTGTTCATCTATGGCTGTTAAAACAGCACAGGTATCACCATCAAACCCATATTTTGCTCTAGTATAGCCAATATTTTTTACAGTTTCTCTCACTACCCCTGGAATGTCAACGTAGCATGAAGTAGTAATTTCTCCACCTACTAAAACCAGTCCAGTAGTCACAAATGTTTCGCAAGCTACTCTTGCTAACGGGTCTTTTTCTAAAATTGCATCTAGTATTGAATCTGAAATTTGATCAGCTACTTTATCTGGATGTCCAGCAGTTACTGATTCTGAAGTGAATAAAAATCTACCTTTACCGCTCAACGCTACCAACTCCTTATTGCCAGTTAGGCTTACTTATGTTTATACGATTACATAATATATCACAAAACATATACAATTAAAATATTTTTATAATAAATTTGATTGAAAATTTAAATTAAGTTAAATCTTAAGTGCTACTGTTAAACCATCTCCAATTGGCAATATTGTACTAAACATCTCGCTTGCGCATATTATCTTGTTAAACTCATCAATTGGCTCTATCAGATCATGCCATTTTTCATCTAATTCTATAACTGGAAAAAGCGTATCTTCAGCTAAAAGCAACCCATCTTTACTTAATAAATTTATGCATTGTTTAAATAAAACTGAATATAGGCTCTTGTCTAAGTCCATAAAAATCATATCAAACTTGCAATCAATTTCAAATAAGGCTTTTCTAGCATCATCAATGATGAGCTCAACATTATTAAGCTTTTCACTATTAAATAGTTTTTTTGCTTCATTAGCTACTTCCTTATCATATTCTATTGTTGTTATATGCCCACCATATTCACTAGCTGTTTTAGCCATCATCGTAGTAGAGAAACCAATACTAGTACCTAATTCTAAAATCTTTTTTGGCTTTTTTATCATTATTAGCTGAGTAATAGTCCTTGCTACATCATCATCAATTACTGGTATATAATCACTTATTTCAGATTTTGCCTCATATTTAACTTTTTGGCTTGGGTAAAGGCTTTCTATATACTCTTTTTCATTCATTGTTTATTCAATCCTCTCATAAAACTCTTTAAGAAGTGTTTCTAACTCACTTAACTCTTTTTCTCTAAATGTCAGCAATGCTTTCTCTAATACGTTTTTTCTAGCATGATAACTCAACTCTTTAAGCATTTCTTTTGCTTTATCTGTCAGGCATATTCTTTTTATTCTTCTATCTTTCTCGTCTTTCTTCCTATAAACAAGCTCCATATCTTCCAACCTAGTAATTTTTTCAGATATTGTATTATGTGAACGATCTGTTTTATCTGCTAGCTCACCTACACTAGGTGATATTTCTCTATCATCAAACTTCATATTTAAATCATCAAGCTCAATGAGTAAATGAAACTGCTCTAAACTTAAACCGTATTTTTTTGCTACCTCATGATATCCTCTATGCAACTTATCATTAATCTGATCTTGCCATCTCATTATATTTTCAATCAACTCTGCTTTATTCACCCTGTGTTAACCTCCTCAATTTTATATCGTGTCACGATATTGTCGTTTAGCGACATATTATCAGAGCAAGTTTTTTCTGTCAAGTATTTAAAATAAATAATCCTCCATCTTAGCATCAAAAGCTTAGATGGAGGGATTTTATAATTTAAAATATTATTTTGAGAAGAACTCTTCCCACATCTCTAGATAACTATCTTTATTGTAAATAGGTTCAAAACTGTCTTTTACTTCTTGAGCCTTAGTTGCACCATCAACCAATAAATCAATTACTGTCATTGCCATCGCTTTGGCTCCTAAAACATAAGCAATTTCTTCATCAACAATTTCATAATGCTTAGAATGACCTGCACCAGAAACTCCACCTATATACGGATGTATGGCAGGAATTATATGCATAACATCCCCTATGTCTGATGAGCCAGTTCCATGCCTATCAGTTACTGCTACAGCCTCTTCTCCAACAAGCTGTTCAAAGTTTTCTTTTATAAGATTATCCATAATAGCGTCATTTACTCTCGGCAAATAACCTGGAATTTCTGTTATCTCTACCTCAGCTCCAACAGCGTGTGCTCCAGCCTCTAAAGCCCTATTAACCTTTTGGCTTGCATCAATAATTGAGTCCATAGTTCTACCTCGAACGTAAGTCTCCATTATTACCTCTGCTGGGATTATATTAACCAAATCTCCACCCTTTGTTATAATAGGATGAACTCTTATATGATCATTATCTTGAAATGTTTCTCTGTTGGCATGTATTGCCATGAGACCAATATTAGCTGCATTAAGTGCATTTACACCATTATGAGGAGCTCCACCAGCGTGCGCTTCTTTGCCAATATATCTGACAAGCTTACCTACAAAACCATTGCTAGTCCCACCGACAGCAGCCTTAATATCTTCTCCTGTAGCAGAACTGTGGTACATCATTAACATGTCTATATCATCAAGTTCACCAAGAGCTATAAACTCCTGTTTACCACCTAAGAACTTAATTTTGCCCTCATCTCTCAACTTTTGACGATAACCTATCTCAACATACTCTTCAGCAGGTACAGCCATAAAAGTAACATCACCACTTAGTTCATTTATTACACCACTTTTAATTAAACCAATAGCAGCACCAAGCATACCAGCTATCTGAGCATTATGACCACAAGAGTGAGCTGCTCCAGTCTGAGGGTCTGCATGAGGATGATCAGGGCAAACTACTGCATCAAGCTCCCCCATTACAGCAACATTAGGACCACTTTCTTTACCTTTAGCTTTAGCTATAACACCTGTAATACCAACTTCATCCCTATATGGCAGTGCTAACTCTTCAAAAATCTCTTTAACAATTCCTGCTGTTCTAAACTCTTTATATCCAAGCTCTGGATGAGCAAATATATCATTGCCTATTCCAATTATCTTATCCTTATTCTCTTCTATTACCTGACACACTTTATCTTTTAACTCTTGTTTATTCATAGATCCTCCCAATTAATAAAGTCAGCTTTGAAGGCTGACTTTTTTATTTAACTTCAAACCCAATACTTTCTTGCAGTTTATTATCAATATATATTCTTACTTCATATTTTCCAACAGGCCAACCTGAATCAGGAATACTCAAACTGAAGTTAAAATCACTCGTGACATTGCTGATTGTCATCTTTGCACTATCAATGAATGTTTCTTCTCCTTCTATATAATACCATTCCCCCTTTATCTCTGTACTGCCTGGGTTGTTTTTTAGAACTCCTACTAAATAAAAGGCTTCTGTGTCTACTTCAAAAACATTTGCATATATGATTTCATCGCCTTCAACTTTTGCTAACTTAAGATCAGTAAAATTAGCTGTTGTAAAGCTTGCCTCACAACTACAACTGGCAAACACTGTTAAAATTAAAATAGTATATAGAATCAACTTTATTCTCATAAGTTATTACCTTACTGAGAATTTCTTTCCAACTTGGAACTGACCTTGTACATAAACATTAACCTCATATGCACCAACAGGCCAGCCAGCATCTGGTTTACTAAAAGAGAAATAAGCATTCTGTGCTTCTTCTGTGGTATAAAGCTCCGCTACTGCTACTTGATCCCCCTCACATACCCACTCTCCTTGAATATCTGTACCAATAGGTAAGCCAGCCACACTAAAAGTTGCAAATATTTCCGGTGTATCAACAGCGAAAGTGCTTGTGACGTTCATTGGCTGCAAGGTGCTCGCATTTACTCCCAGTGCAGTTTGCAGATTAGAAATATTACCACCTAAGAAAATTGACGCTATAAAGACTATGACAATTAAGAATACTGCTAATAAGAATAGTTTCTTAATTATGCCACCTTTCTTTTTCTCTTTTACCTTCTTTTGTTTTTTAAACTTAATTTCACCACTAGTGCCTATACTTGCTTCCTTGCCTTTAAAAAATGACTTTCTAGATGATTCTTGATCGTGTGTTAAACTGTTATAATCTCTAAACTTTTCTCTTGTTGTATGCTCTTGCTGAGTCTGTTGATCATTACTTGCTACTTTAGCTCCACAGGACGTGCAAAACGCTGACCCTTTGTCCAGCTCTTTCCCACACTGCTTACAAAACACTTGTATACGCCTCCATTTCTCATATTGGGGCTCTAGAGCATAAAGAAATAATAATCAGATAAGGCACCATCTCCTTTATTAAAGACTCAACTTATAATTACTTCTCTTAACTATATTTTATTACATTTATTGAATAAATATAACCCTTACTCAAGATTATTATTTAAAAACTCTTCATAATTTATCAGATTTTTTTGTAATAACTCAGGAGTATTAAGATCATATGGACATTTTTCTATACATTGCCCACAATCAATACAGTCATTTATTTTCTGCATGTTTTCTTGCCATTTTTCTGTTAAGAAGTTTTGATATACTGCTCTTCTAAGTAATAAAGACATCCTAGCAGCAGTATTAATTGGGATTCCCACTAGACATGGCATGCAGTATCCACAGCCCCTGCAAAAGTCCTTGGCCAACTCATCTTGATATTCTTTTATTGCTTTCTTAATCTCTTTATCCATTATAGGTGGTGTAGCTTCATAAATTAAAAACTCATTAAGTTCCCAATCTTTTTGGACTCCCCATATTGGTACTACATTTTCATATTGCCTTAAAAAAGCAAAAGCAGCTTTGGCATTATCAATTAGCCCTCCTGCGAGAGCTTTCATTGCAATTACTCCTACATTTGCCTTTTTTGCCTTTTCAATTAAATCTAAATCCCTTTTTGCAGATATTAAACTCAAAGGGAATTGGATCGTCTCATAAAGACCACTTTCAATTGCTTTTTCAGCTATTTCTATACTATGAGTTGTTATACCAATATGTCTAATTTTCCCAGATTCCTTTGCTTTAAGAAGAGCCCTATATAAGCCATCTTCAGAGGATTCTGTTGGCACAAACTTCATATTATGTAGCTGGTAAACATCTATATAATCTGTTTTTAGTTTACTTAAACTTGTACTTAAATGCTGCTCTAATTCCTCAGCTGTTTTGGCATGTGTTTTAGTTGCGATAATTATTTCACTTCTAACGTCACTAAGTGCATATCCAATTTTTTCTTCACTATCACTATATGCTCTAGCAGTATCAAAAAAATCTATTCCATATTCATAAGCTTTTCTGAGGATCTCTTTAGTAGTTTCCTTGTCTATTCTTTGGATTGGGAGTGCACCAAATCCAGTTCTGCTAATCTCAAGGTTTGTACGTCCAAGTATCATCTTATTCATTAACTATTTAAGCTCCTTCTCTTTAGGATTTAATTAAATACTTTTTCAATTATCTCTAAAAAATCTTTATTGTTCTTGCTTAATCTTATGTTCTTAATAATTTCTTGGGTTTGGTTAATACTTGTCTCTGGGTTGATTGAGTTGCGTAGTTGCCAGATTACTTTAAGTTCATCTTCACTTATTAATAACTCTTCTCTTCTTGTGCTTGAACGAATTATATCAAGTGCAGGATAAATTCTTCTTTGAGCTAGCTTTCTATCTAGGTGAAGCTCCATATTCCCAGTACCCTTAAACTCTTCGTATATAACATCATCCATCCTGCTCCCAGTGTTTACCAGAGCTGTTGCAATGATTGTTAAGCTGCCTCCATGCTCTATATTTCTTGCAGAACCATAAAAACTCTTTGGGTTATATAATGCTGCTGGATCCAACCCTCCTGATAAAGTCCTTCCACTTGGGCTAACTACTAAGTTTGATGCCCTTGCCAGTCTTGTTATACTATCAAGCAAGATAACTACATCTCTTCCATGCTCTACTAAGCGCTTAGCTCTTTCACTAATCATCTCTGCAAGTTTCACATGGTTTTCTGGTCTTTCATCAAATGTAGATGCTAAAACTTCAGCCCTAGGACTTACTGAGCGTTCCATCTCTGTTACTTCTTCTGGTCTCTCATCAATTAAAAGTATAATTAAATATGCTTCTGGATGATTCTCTTCTATACTTTTAGCTATATTGCTCAATATTGTAGTTTTACCTGCTTTTGGTGGAGAAACTATTAACCCTCTTTGCCCTTTTCCTATTGGGCTAATAATATCAATTAATCTGGTAGATATCTCTCCATCTTCTCTTTCCAAAGTAAATTTTTCATTTGGATGAATAGGTGTCAAATTGCCAAAATCAATTCTTTGAGAGGCCTTCTCAGGATCTTCCCCATTAATTGCTTCTACAAACAAAAGTGCATAATACTTCTCTTTATCTTTTGGGGGCCTTACTTTTCCCGCGACTAGATCTCCAGAGTGCATACTAAACCTTCTAATTTGCGAAGGAGAAACATAAATGTCTTCATTGCTCGGTAAATAATTGATTGGCCTTAAAAAGCCATAGCCGTCGTTCATAATATCTAAAACACCTGAAGCAAAAATGAAGCCATCTTTTTCCACATTTGCTTTTAATATTTCAAAGACCAACTCTTTCTTTCTTAATCTTGAATATCCATCAATTTCTAGTTCTTTTGCGATTGCTAACAGGTCTTGTATCGTTTTACTTTCTAATTCTTGAATATGCATTGTAGGAGACCTCCTGAGGTTTTTGTTGAAGATTATGTTAGGTAAGAAGAAGGCTTAACCCTAAATTAAGCCTCCCATTTATTATAGATCTTTCCAAACTGGTTTTTTATCTGAAAAGTGAGTTGCACTGATAAAGCGGATAGTTCCGGTTTTTGATCTCATTACTAAAGTATGAGTCTCCGCTCCTCCCCCAAAGTATCTAACACCTTTGAGTGAATCCCCATCTGTAATGCCAGTGGCAGAAAAAATAACATCATTTCCTTTTACTAAATCATCCAACATTAATACTTGTTTCACATCTTCTAAGCCCATCTTCTTGCATCTTGCCAATTGTTCTGCATCTTCAGGCATAAGCCTTGCTTGCATATCCCCACCAAGACATTTTAGTGCTGCCGCTGCTAAAACACCTTCTGGAGCGCCACCAATGCCAATTAACATATCTACACCTGTATTTGTCAGTGCTGCTGCAACTGCTGGGGCCACATCACCATCTGTAATAAGCTTACATCTAGCACCTGCTGCTCTAACTTCTGCAATTTGTTTCTTATGTCTAGGTCTGTCTAGAAGAACAACTGTTAAGTCACTTATTTCACAATTTTTTGCCTTTGCTAAAGCTCTAAGGTTTTCAGTTACACTATTATTAATATCGATTTTTCCTTTTCCTTCAGGACCAACACATATTTTATCCATATACATATCTGGCGCGTGTAACAAACACCCTTCTGGTGCTACTGCTAATACAGCTATTGAGTTTGGCTGACCTTTTGCTACTAAGTTCGTGCCTTCTAAGGGATCAACTGCTATATCGACTTTTGCTCCTTTGCCACTACCTACTTTTTCTCCAATGTAAAGCATTGGAGCTTCATCCATTTCACCCTCACCTATGACGACTGTACCATCAATATCAACTGTATCAAACATTGCTCGCATAGCTTTTACTGCTTCGTCGTCAGCTGAAATTTTATCTCCCTTGCCCATCCATCTTGCTGCTTCAAGAGCAGCCAATTCTGTTACACGAGCAAGCTCAAGTGAAAGTTGTCTATCCATTATTGATTTCATTATATCATCTACCTTTGTGATTTCTTCCAGTCTGCTATAAATTTATCTAACCCTATCTCTGTTAAAGGATGCTTTAGCATATCATCAAGCACCTTAAAAGGTATAGTTGCTATGTCTGCTCCGGCAAGTGCTGCTTCTGTAACATGTCTTGGGTGTCTAATGCTAGCAGCAATTATTTCACAGTTAATATCAAAAAGACTAAATATCTCTGCTAACTCAACTACTACCTGCATGCCATCATGACCAATCTGATCTACTCTGCCAATAAATGGAGACACATATGTTGCCCCTGCTTTAGCTGCTAATAATCCTTGGTTTGCAGAAAAGACTAAAGTAACATTAGTTTTTATGCCTTCTTCACTTAATATCTTGACTGCCTTTAAACCTTCTTTTGTCATCGGAATCTTAATGACAATGTTCTCAGCAATACCTGAAAGCTCCCTAGCTTCAGCTATCATTCCTTCACTATCAGTTGCAATAACCTCAGCACTTACAGGTCCCTCAACCACTTTACATATTTGCCTTAAGATTTCCTTTTCATCTCCTATTTCCCGGGAAATAAGTGTGGGATTAGTTGTTACCCCCGCCACATAACCTAGCTCTAGAGATGATTTAATCTGATCTAAGTTTGCAGTATCAATATAAATTTTCATGATTCTCTAAGCTCTATTACTACTGCCAAATAGGCGAATCTTCTCTTTAACTATTTCTTTCATGGCACTTCTTGCTGGGCTTAAAATTTTTCTTGGGTCAAAGACTTCTGGATTATCATTTACGTATTCATGTAAAGCCTTAGTAAATGCTTGTCTAATATTAGTATCAATATTAACTTTACAGATACCCATATCAATAGCCTTTCGAACTGCTTCTTCTGGCACTCCTGAAGCACCATGTAATACAAGTGGAGTATCAATTAGCTCAGTTATTCTTTTCAATCTTTCAAACCTAAGTTTTGGTTCACCCTTATATACTCCGTGTGCTGTTCCGATTGCTACAGCTAAAGCATCTACATTTGTCTGTTCTATAAAAGTCTTTGCTTCTTCTGGCACAGTAAAAGCTGCTTCACTCTCACTAACATGAATATCATCTTCTGTTCCGCCGATTCTTCCTAACTCAGCCTCAACAGTAACTCCCATTGGGTGAGCTGCCTCTACTACTTTCCTGGTTATGGCTATATTATCCTCTAGTGGGTGCTTAGAGCCATCAATCATTACAGAAGTGAAACCTTTTCGTAAGCACATCATAACTTGATCAAAATCAGTTCCATGGTCTAAATGCATAACTATTGGTACGTCAGCATTCTTCTCAGCAGCTCTAACTAGACCCATTATATAGTCAATACCAGCATACTTAAGAGCTCCTTGGCTAGCCTGTAAAATCACAGGTGCTCGCTCCTCAACTGCGGCCTCAATAATTGCTTGAACAATCTCCATATTGTTCGTGTTAAAAGCTCCTACTGCATACTTATTGCGTTGTGCGTCTTCCAGTACTTCTCGCAAAGTTACAAAAGGCATCTCTATTCCTCCTATCAATATATCTTCTTACATTATAACTTAATAAAACTATAAACTAAATGTAAAAAGAGAAAAACACAGACTTTGATGACCATTGTACTATGTACTTCTCAACTTTTTAATTAAAAGACCTTAACCTGTCTTTTTTCTGCGCTAGCAATGCCACTTTTATGAGCCTCATTTGCCACTGCATGCGCAACCGCATCAGCTACTTTTTTATTAAAGACATCTGGCACTATATATTCTGGAGTAAGTTCATCTTCTGGTATTATATTAGCGATAGCATAGGCTGCTGCTATTTTCATTTCTTCTGTAATACTAGAGGCTCGTGCTTGAAGTGCACCTTTGAAAACTCCAGGGAATACTGAAACATTATTAATTTGATTTGGAAAATCGCTTCTCCCGGTTCCAACAACAAGTGCTCCTCCAGCAAAAGCATCTTCTGGATAAATTTCTGGCACTGGATTAGCCATAGCAAATATAATTGAATTATTATTCATAGACCCAACCATTTCTTTAGATAATAAGTTTCCTAAAGATAAACCTATGAAAACATCTGCTCCTTTTACTGCTTCAGACAAGTTGCCCTTTTTCTTGTGCGGGTTTGTTATTACTGCAAGCTCTTCTTGCATGCCATTGTTTTTCTCTGCTCCAGGATACAAAATTCCATAAGAAGATACTAATGTCATATTTTTTACACCAGCATTTAGCAAAATCTTAGCAACAGCACTCCCTGCTGCACCTATGCCATTTATAACAACTTTAACATCACTGATATCTCTTTTAGCTATCTTCAATGCGTTTATCAGAGCAGCTAAAACAATAACTGCTGTTCCATGCTGGTCATCATGAAACACTGGAATATCAAGCTCTTCGCTTAATCTTCTCTCTATCTCAAAGCACCTTGGTGATGCAATATCTTCTAAGTTTATACCACCAAAAGTTGGTGATATGTTCTTTACTATATTTACAATCTCATCTACATCTGTAGTATCTAAGCAAATAGGTACTGCATCAACCCCAGCAAATGCCTTAAATAGAGCAGCTTTGCCTTCCATTACAGGATACGCCCCTAAAGGACCTAGATCTCCCAATCCTAGCACAGCTGTTCCATCTGTTACAACAGCTACAAGATTCCCTCTATTAGTATACTTGTATACATCATCCGGGTTTTTAAATATCTCTTTACATGGCTCAGCAACACCAGGTGTATATGCTAATCCTAAATCTTCTTTATTTTGTATATTTGCTTTAAGCTTCATTTCGATTTTGCCCTTATTCTCTTCGTGAAACTTTAATGCCTTCTCCCTAAAATCCATAAGAATCCCTCCCAATTTTGTGTTCACTACAACTTCAATTATATATTCTACATCAAATTGCAAAACCTTTTATTGTTTTACAGGATTTAATCATTTTTTAATGAATTAGATTGTTTTTGCAGGATTTTATCATTTTATAATGAATTAGAAAGTATTACTGAATTGGAGGTACAAATCTATGCAGAAATTTCGTATGGATAATGTAGTAGATAATTATCATGATACACTTATAGCTGATCCTTTTCGCTATCTTGAAGATCCTAACGATCCAGATACAGAAGAGTTTGTAAGCAAGCAAAATACTGAAACTAGGCAATACTTAAATGAATGCCCTGAACTTAATAACTATAGAGAAAGAATAAAAGAGCTTTGGAACTATGAAAAATTTTCTACACCTAAAAAATATGGTGATTATTTTTACTATTTTTATAATGATGGGCTTAGTAATCAGCCAAAATTTATGCGCTCAACAAGCCTTGATCTAGATCAGGCAGAAATAGTCTTAGACCTAAACAAAATAGATGAGAGTGGGCAAACTGCTCTTAGTAGCTACTCTGTCAGTCCAAATGGTAGATATCTTGCTTACGGATTATCTGTTAGTGGTAGTGATTGGCAAACAATCTTAGTCAAAGACATTGAAACTGGCCAGGACTTAGCAGATGAAATTAGATGGTGTAAGTTTACTACACTTCCTTGGGTAGAAAACGATTCAGGTTTTTATTACTCGCGTTATCCAAATCCTAATTTGGTTAGTGAAGAAGACAGTAGTAAGTATAACAAAGTTTACTTTCACAAAATAGGATCACTTCAATCTGAGGATGAAATTATTGTTCAAGATGAGAATCCAAATAAGAGTTTTCGTCTTGAAATTTCAAAAGATTACAAACATATGATTCTTAATGTTTCAAAAGGTTCGTCTTCAGCTAATAACATTTGGTACAAAAGCATTGATAGTGAAGAATGTTTTACACCATTGATTGATACTGACTCAATCTCTCAGTTTTTGGGAGCTAAAAAAGATACCCTTTATTTTCTCACTAATGACTGTGCCCCCAGAAGAAGAGTAATTGCCATTGATCTTAACAATAAGGAAAAAGAAAACTGGCTTACTATAGTACCCGAGGGAATGGACGTAATCACTAATGCCGTAATGACTAACGAAGCCTTTGCCCTGGAGATAATGCATAATGCTCATCATCAAATAATGCTTTATAGCCATTCAGGTCAATTTATAAAAAGAATTGAACTACCTACTTTAGGGGCTATAACTGAGATAAATGCTGATTATGAGCAAAATCGCTTTTTCTTTGATTTTGCTTCTTACCTATATCCGCATTCAATTTTTTCATGCAACATAGATAAAGGCAAGGCTCAACCACTATGGCAACCAGATATAGATTTTGATTTTAATGAATATGAAACATATCAAATATTTTACCCATCAAAGGATGGCACAGAAATACCTATGTTTATCAGCCATAAAAGAGGTCTTGAAAAAAATGGTCAAAACAAAACCTTCCTTTACGGCTATGGTGGCTTTAATGTTCCCAGAATACCAGAATTTAAAGCAAGTGACTTAGCTTGGCTTGAAAAAGGCCATATTTTTGCTGTTGCAAACCTCAGAGGTGGAAGTGAGTTTGGAGAAGAATGGCACCAAGCTGGTATGCTTGAGAAGAAGCATAATGTTTTTGATGATTTCATTGGTGCTGCAGAGTTTCTAATTAGGGAGGGCTACACCACTAATAACAGGCTTGCTATTAAAGGAAGAAGCAATGGCGGCTTGTTAACGGCTGCATGTATGCTACAAAGACCAGACCTTTATGGAGCCGTAATCTCTCAAGTGCCTGTAATTGATATGTTTAGATATCATAAGTTCACTGTAGGAAGGTTTTGGATACCTGAATATGGCAATGCAGAGACTAACCCTAAACACTTTAGTTTCATGAATAAATACTCTCCACTACACAATATTAGGTTTGGCACTATTTATCCACCATTAATGATAGTAACTGCCAAAACAGATGATAGAGTAGTACCAATGCATTCATATAAGTTTGCAGCTGCCTTGCAAACAGTTAATTTAGGAGATAATCCAATCTTATTAAGAGTTGAGTTTGGTGCAGGACATGGTAGTGGTAAACCTACAAATCTTCTAATTGAAGAAGAAGCTGACATTTATACATTTATAGAAAACACACTTAAAAACTAGGAGGTAGTAAATTATGAGCTTTGAAAGTAAAGTTGATCAGATTTTTGAACGTTGGAACAAGCAGGATTGCCCTGGTGCTGCAATTGCAGTAGCAAAAGGCAATGAGATTGTCTTCAAAAAAGGCTATGGAAATGCTAGCCTTGAATATGATGTTCCCATCACACCTGAAACGATTTTCCATGTAGCTTCTGTATCAAAACAGTTTACAGCTTTTGCAATAGCACTTTTAGCTTCAGAAGGACAAGTTGATTTAGATGCAGAAATCCAAGAGTACATTCCTGAAATGCCAAGATTTAATAAACCTATTATTGTAAGACACTTAATACACCATGTTAGTGGGCTCAGAGATCAGTGGCAGCTTTTAGTACTAAGTGGGTTTAGAATGGATGATGTAATAACACATGACCATGTTATGAAATTAACCCTAAAGCAAAAAGACCTCAATTTTGACCCAGGAGCTGAATTCCTCTATTCAAACACAGGCTATACATTAATGGCTGAGATAGTAAAAAGAGTAACGGGTAAAGACTTAGCTCAGTTTTGTAAAGAGAGAATTTTCAAGCCACTAAAAATGGATCATACTCATTTCCATCTAGATCATGAAATGATTGTTAAGAATAGAGCATACTCTTATGCACCTCATTATGATTACTTTAAGAAAAGAGTATTAAGTTATGCCAATATTGGAGCGACTAGTCTGTTTACAAATGTCTTTGACTTGGTTAAATGGTCTAATAATTTTGAGAATCCAGTTGTAGGTGACAAAGCACTGATGCAACAAATGCAAGAAGTGTTTACACTTAATAATGGAAAAGAAATTGATTATGCTTTTGGCTTAAGAGTTAGTGAGTATCGGGAAAAGAAGACTATTGCTCATGGTGGAGCAGATGCTGGCTTTAGAACACATTTTATTAAGTTCCCAGAAGAAGATTTAACAATAGTAGTTTTAACCAATGTTAATATTTCTAAACCTGAGCAATTGGCACTAAGAGTGGCAGATCTTTATATTTTTGACGATCAACTCGAAAAAGAAACGGATACTTACCCACCTGTTAGCACTCAAGACATAGAAGGATCTTACTTAATGGGACCTGGTATGATTGTCAACATAACCAAAGAGAACAATACTTATTACATTGAACTTCCAAGAACTGAACTATCCACTCTAACTAAAGTTGCTGATAATGAATACATGATTGATATTATTGGCGAAAGGTTATTAACAAGATATGATGATCAGGGCAATGTAGAAATCTCTCTTGAACATGTTTTTGGAAGAGAAACAATCGCTCCAAAAATCGAAACTAGGCATCTTGGCGAGCGCAACCTAGAAGATTATGTCGGCACTTATTATAGTGAAGAACTAGCTACAACTTATCATATTTCTTTAGAAGATGAAAAACTATTCATATCACATATTAAAATGAATGAAATGCCTTTAATTATGCTCAAAAAAGATAAGTTTGAAGGTCTTAATAGTTTTGGTCAACTTGAATTTGTAAGAAATGATATAAACAAAGTAGAGATGTTTAAGCTTACTGGTGGCAGAGTCCGAAATATTGTTTTTGATAAAATTTAATATCTAATCTACAAATCCCCTCACCCTAGCTAATAGTCACACCCAGGATTTATCTTATTCCATGGAACAGCTATAGCTAGTTTGAGGGGATTAAAGTTCTAAACTTCTAGTTTCAATACTCTTCTAATTAAATCACTAACTCTCCTATAAAGGAGCATTGTCATTGCTGTACTTATTATGCCTCTCAAAATATTAAAAGGAATTACTGCTGACTTCACTAAAGGCAATATATTATCAGTTGGAATACCCCAAATAGGTAATGCAATATGAATGTTTATATACACAGCTGCAATAGTGAAGACTACTGTCCCAACAATCATTCCAATAAGTGCACCTACCTTGTTCTTCTTAACCTTATGATAGATAATTGTTGCTGTTAACATAAATACTAGAGTTGTGCTCCAATTCATGAAAGTTCCAATCAAACCACTTTGACTTCTTGTAATGAAGTACAAAAGATTTTTTACTGTTACCATAAAAATACCTGCAACTGGACCTAGAGCAAATGAGCCGATTAAAATTGGCACATCTGAGAAATCATAAGTAAGAAAAGGCGCAGCTTGTAAAAGTGGGAATTTAGGAAACCACATCAGAGCTGTAGCCATAGCAGCAAACAAAGCAATAGCGACCATAGTTTTTGTTGACATCTTTGACATTAAAAGATACCTCCTTGTTATTCTTAGGGCATAAAAAAAGCCCCAGATAACAATCTAGGGTTTACAAACGCAATATTTTGCGTCAATCTTCTTTCATCCGGACTATACCGTCGGCACTGGAATCTAACCAGTTCAGCTGTACTTTGTAGTGCACAGGTCGTGGGCTATACCACCGGTTGGGAATCGTTACCTCACCCTACCCTGAAGATTGCTATATTTCATGCTTATTATAGGGATGTATCAACTACAAGTCAAGTGAAATTATTGCATATAATATATAATGTTTAATCAATCCTTTATCTTCTTGACCTCTTCACTTGCAATTTCTGCATTTGATATTTTCTCAAACTTATCAGAAATCTTCTCAGTTGTAATATGTACATTTCTCACATCATCACTTACTCTTTCAATATGACTTTTTAACTTATTCCATCTTCTTCTATAACGCTTGAACTCTTCTCCCAGCTTATTTAACTCTACATGAATAATTGAAGCTAATCTTTCTCTTTCCATGTTTTGCAGCACCACTTGGATTGTAGTCATAACAGACATCAGAGTAGTTGGGGAAACAATCCAAACTCTTTTCTTTTGAGAATAGTTTACTAAGTCTTCATGATAAGCATATATCTCTGCAAAAACTGCCTCAGCTGGTATAAACATAATTGCTTGATTAGAAGTATGTTCTGGGATTATATACCTATCAGCTATATTGTCAATATGACGTTTAACATTTAGTTTAAAGTCTCTTGTAGCTTGTGCTCTTTCATGCTCATGCAACTCTCTATCTATCATCCTTCGATAGTTTTCTAAAGGAAACTTTGAATCTATTGCAACTAAACCCAATGGTTCTGGGGTCTTAAGAATAGCATCAGTAATTTTTCCATTAGGTAATTTATGCTGCAATTCGTATACAGAATCATTCTTCTCACCAAAAACCGCTGCTAGAAGCTGTCCAAGTTGTACCTCTCCAAAAGTTCCCCTACTTTTTTTATCTGTCAGAACATCTTGTAGAGACACAATATCACTAGATAAACTCTCAATTTTTCTTTGTGCCTCATCTATTTTACTAAGCCTAGCCAAAATTGATGAAAAAGTTTCATTTGTTTGTTTAAATCCTTCCATTAAACGCTCATCCACTTTTTCATTTATTGCATTTAAATGCTTTTCCATCTCCATTTTTAAGGATGAAAAATTCTCATTCAATTCTTTGGCAATCTCTTTTCTAAACTCTAAAATATTCCTAGTTAGCTCTTCTTTATTTGAAACTAAGTCTTTATTTAATTTACTTGCTAAGTTTGCAAAACTATCTCCTAAGCCCACTTCTAGCTTACCAAATCTTTCTGTGAGGTTGTTTTGAAAATCTCCCAACTTAGTTGCTACTAATTCATTTTGCTTTCCAATATCTTTTGAGACTTGTTCTCTAACTGTTGCTATACTGCTATCGATTTTTGAGTCAAACTTCATACTTTGCTTTTCATTTTGATTGCTTATCTCTTTTTCAAGAATATCAATTCTCTTATTGACTTCTTGCTCAAAACTAGCAAACTTTTCATTAACTGACTGTCCTGCCTCTAAAGTTTTTGAAAACTCTTTATGAATCTTAGTCACTCTAGAGATTAAATAAATTGCTAAAAGAAGTCCTAGCGCTATACCACCAATTAAAATCGGGTACACATATAAATCATCTATCATCCACTTCACCTCACAGTTTTTATGTTCAACACTTCTTATTATTGTTATAATTATCTTATAAACTAGTCAAGCTAGCAAATAAAAATGATTTATTAACTTATTTTTTTTGATAAAGGAGTGCATTAACCATGCGAAAGGCTTTAGACACTTTGACAAAGTATGTTTTTAGTCATGATAACAACAGCTCAAACCAAGTTGAAAGTAAGATTGCAGTATTTACTATTATCTTTGCTTTGCTCAATAGTTTATTGCTTCTTTTAACTAATGAAAGTGTTGTTATTAATTATCCTCTATTTATGGCCTCTTTTATCTTATTAGCTGTTACCTTCTTCTCTACTTTGCTTATGCTTGCTAATATTGATTTAAGAATCTTAGCAAATATTAGCCTAGGCACATTAGGCATTATATACATCCCAATAATGTGGGTTTTCTCTGGTGGATTATATGGAATAGCTCCTATCATAATGTTTTTGCTTATT
>PWPR01000045.1 GCA_003557085.1 Clostridia bacterium
GCAAATGGAAGTCCAGCAGGTGCAAACATTGGGAATGCAAGTGCAACTAATAGAATTGCATATATAATTCGTCTATCAATATTTCTAAGTTTACTCATTATCCAACCTCCTTTCTACTCGTCTCCGCCACCAAGGTGACCTCTCTCAATACCCATTAATATACGGATACCTAGAGCGATAGCACCAACTCCAGCACCTATCATTATACCACGCTGAGCTGCCATGTTTGGCACATCCATGATCCAATCTTTAAGATCTGGCATTCCTTCATAGATAGCCTGACCGATAGGAGCATTTCCTAGCATAACTAATGTAGCTGAAATTAATAAGATAGCAGAGTCTACAGATCTTGCTGTAAAAGCACTATAAGCTGCAGAAGCAATCCAAAATGCAAGTAGTGCGAACATCATTGCACCAGATGGAGTAAGTATAAATTCGAATCCAAAGTTATAAACTTCACCTGTTGATGTATCAATAAAACCTATAATAGCTTGAATGAATAATAGTGCTACCAATGCAATTGAGAACTGCCAGTTTGCTCTTCTCAGTGTGATTCTTCTAATGTGAATACGGCTTAAGTTAACAGCAGCAAGACCAAGTGCTAAAGCTGCTATAATAACACCCCACGACTGAAGCTCTGCGCCAGCATTACGGATAATATCAACATTTAAGAATTGAGCTAATATGATAATTAGACCAATTACTGCGGTTATTACTACTAATAAGTCTTGTCTATTCATTTATCTTAGCCTCCTTATCTCGCTATTAGGTCGGCTACAAAGTTTGTGCCAAACGTAGCACCAACTGCGCCTACAACCAATAGTATCATAGCGTATAGTTTGCCAAGGTCTTGACCAGCAATTGAACCTAATCTAATAGGGTTACCTGAACAGATAGCACCTGCAGCATATAACTCCTCACCAATTAGTGTATAGTCAGAAGCTGCTACGAAGAATGGTACCTGTGCAATCATCGCTGTTCCGCAAATCGAGATAGCTCCAGCATGGAAAGCTGCCTCTACAAGCATTAGTGACTCAGCCCAGAAACCACCAAGTAGAATGTTTGCTGCTGCTTTTTCGCGATTAATAATACCCATCGCACCAGCTGAATATGCAAACTGCTCACTTGATAGATAAACTACACTATCCTCATCATATGCTTCAATTGCGCCTTCAGCCATGTATGCTTGTCGTACAACTTCCTCAGCAAGCGGTAATACGGTAGGCTGACGAATTGTTACAATCATTCTAGCACCATAACGAGCTACCAATTTAGCAACATAACCTAAAGTCTCAAGACCTGCAAATGTTTGAGCTGCTGTTGTTCCATCAAGACCTGCGATACCAGGACTAAAGTGAACTATACGGCCCATCTCTGTTGCACGTCCTACAGCTTCCTCAATAGCATCGATTCCTGCAATCGAACGCAGTTTAATTTCTAAACCGCCTCTTGCTCTTTGAATCATAACAACTATCGCACCTGCTACGATCAACAAAGAAACAAAGTTAAAAACCAATCCTTCTCTCATTAGTGTAAGACACCTCCTATATTTTTCATAAACAACACAACGAACTTCATTACCAACTTATAAACAACTACCACTCCTTTCACTTTCTCACGCTTCAGTTAATTCGACATTACAATTCAAACTCCTGCTAAATTCTAAATTTTTTTTAGTTTTTTTTGAAAAAAGTGTGTAATTCTTAGAAATTAGCATGGATATTGTGTGCTAAATGTAAATAATTGTATATAAAAGTTATTTTTTTGACTAAAATAGTGTTTTCTGATATTTTAAGCTAAGTATACAAATGAGAGGTGGTGTGTAATTTGAATAACCTCATACCAATAATAGCTAGTATGTCATTGGGCGGCATAATTGGATACAGTACCAATTGGATAGCTATAAAAATGCTTTTTAAACCACTAAGAGAAGTTAGAATATTTAATATAAGAGTTCCATTTACTCCTGGGGTTGTACCAAGACAAAGACATGCACTTGGTACTAGCATAGGAGAAACTATTGAAAATCACATATTAACAAAAGAGTCTCTTAGTGATACTGTTCATTCAGAACAGTTCCAAAGGAAATTGTCTTATTTTCTTAAAACTACAGTAAGTAGTCTTAACAAGAATGGATTGACAATATCTCAACAGCTAAAAAAGAACAATGTTCAAAAAAGACAATTAGTCAACTTCCTTTCCACTACTACTTTAAATAATAGAACCATATTTGTCAAAGTTTTAAGGGATTTTTGTGATTTATTTGTGAAAAAAGCACGCTCAACTCCCTTGAAAACATTAGTTTCTAACAATTCCTTCCAGTTAGCTGAGGATTTTGACATTTTTATTCAAGAGAATATTTCAGCTTATATAGAAGAAATAAACTATAAGTATAGTGAGCAGGACTTGAAAATAAGGGATGTATTAAATAGTGACTACAAAAACATGTTAGAAGCTTATGTAGAAAATAATCTTGAAGAGGCAGTTAAGTTTCTAGCTGTAAGCACTAACTCACATTTTGTAAAGCAATTTATTTCAAAATCACTTGAACAGTTTCTATCAGAAAGTTTTTTTGGCAATATAGTTAAAAGCTTTGTATCTAATGATACTCTTACTCAGATGACACTTGATAGTATCCAGAGTAGGCTTGAAGATCCAGAGACTTTAAAAGAGATTCGTGACAACTTGCCAGCTATCTTTGAAAAAGTTTATAACATAGATGTAGGCAAAATTACAGACTTTATTGCAAGTCAAAAGCTAGTAATCTCCCCTGTCATATCATCTTTAGTTAAAGATTTCATAGGAAGTTTGCTGTCTTCAAACAAAGAAAAATTGCTTGGTGATATTCTAGATGATTTAGGTATTGACATGAAAATGATACTTGACAGTTATATAGTTGATAAATTTATTGTAATAACGAGTGATATTCAGAGAATTAATCAAATTATTGATCCTATAATTGAAAAAATTCTCGATACTAAAGTATCTTTTCTATTTCAGCTGGTTGAGAATTACTCAGATAAAATTGTTATTTTCTTATGTAAACTATTTACAGGTCTTCTTGCTAATTATGGAGATGATATTTTGAATGCTTTAGATGTTAAAAGGATGGTTGAAAATCAAGTTGACAGATTAGACCTACTTGATGTCGAGGAAATAATCCTTGGTGTAATGAATAACCAACTTAAAGCTATTACATGGTTTGGTTTGTTATTAGGAGCATTGTTAGGGCTTCTAATACCTTATATTAACATGTTATTATCTTAGCCAGAAATTTAGTAAAATAGAAAACCCCCAAACAGTAGCTAATAATCAGCTGATTATATGCTAACTTTGGGGGTTTATTAATTAGATTATTAGTCTTTTGCTAATCAATGCTGTCTCCTAATATATCTAAGGATTCAAGAGCTTTTCCAGTTCCTATTGCAACACATGATATACAATTTTCTGCAACATGAGTCGGCACCATTGTATGCTCAGCCATTAACTTATCTAGACCATGAAGCAAAGCACCGCCTCCTGTTAGTAATATCCCTCTGTCAATTATGTCTGAAGCTAACTCTGGTGGACAAATATCTAATATTCTACGAACTAAGGCTAAGATCGTATCCACAGTGTCTTTAAGAGCTTCGTATACATGCTGTGAAGTGATAGTAATTGTATATGGTAAGCCAGTTACTAAATGTCTTCCTCTAGCTTCCATTGCCTCATCTCTGGCTCCTGGATATACAGTCCCTACTTTAATTTTTATTTCTTCAGCAGTCCTCTCTCCTATTGCCAAGTTGAATTCTTTTTTTACATACCTTATGATAGCTTCATCAAATTTATCTCCGCCTACACGTAAAGACTCGCTTAAAACAATACCACCTAAACTTATAATTGCTACGTCTGTGGTTCCCCCACCAATATCAACTACCATATTACCAGTAGGCTCTGTTGTATCAATTCCTGCTCCTAGAGCTGCTGCTAATGGCTCTTCTATTGTTCTGACAAACTTTGCACCAGCTATAGCAGCTGCTTCTTTTACAGCTCTTTTTTCTACTGTTGTTGTTCCACTAGGAACGCATACCATTATTCGCGGCCTTGAAAAGAATCCTTTTGCGCCTACCTTTTGTATGAATCTAGTTAGCATTTTAGCTGTAATATCATAATCTGCTATTACACCTTCTTTTAGAGGCCTAATTGCAACTATATGACCAGGTGTTCTACCAATCATCCTTCTTGCTTCTTCTCCAATTGCCAGAACTTCTTTCGTTTCTTTATTTATAGCCACTACAGATGGCTCATGTAAAACAATACCTTTCCCGCGGACAAATACTAGAACACTAGCTGTCCCTAAATCTATGCCAATATCTTTTGGTTCGAAAAACACTCAACACACCTCCATATTTCTGCTTTCATATTTTACCTTATTTAACTGATGTTATACAACAAGAATTTCAATAGAGGTGTACTAACAATAAAATAACTTCTTGTAATATTCCAATAATTCAACATTATTTCCTAAACTCTTTTGTACTGAATCACTGTTAGAACTAAATGCTCCTCTATCAATATTTAAAAAACCTAGTCTTTCCTTATTTAAAGATATAAATGTCTGTTTTTTAACTTTATGGCTAATTTTATCCCAAAAGTCTTTTTCTTGAAAGCTATCATAATGCTCTGGAATCTCTATAAAAGCTGATAAGCTAGTTTTCTTTATGCTCTCAAGTATGGTCAGTGCACTATCCTCAAGATATAAAAATAAACTGCTTCTATCTATTTCTTTACCTAGTAAATCATCTGCTTTTTTACCTAACCACTCTATATCCAGTCCCATATCATTATCAACAAGAAGAAATAATCCTCTTTGCATTCTTAAGCATATCTCTAGATACTGTTCAACCATTTTCTTACCTTTATAAGGTAAAATTGTCAGTGCATGAGCATGAATGTTTGATGGTTGCCACCCATCCCAGCCATTTACATAGCCTATAATTGCATTGCCAGGTACTTCTTTTTCTGGACCTTTATACTCAGCAAAGCGAGTATCTACAATTACAGGCAACTCTTTTTCAAGAGACTTAATAATTAAACATTCTAATGTTCTAAGTCCATAAGCCCCATATTGCATAAAAGAAGCGAAATCCAGCATAATAGCTGATACATGTTCTACACATGTATCAATTAACAGCTCGCCATAAGTAATTAAAGATTCTGATACAGCAGCCCAATTTTTTCCAAACTCATTCTTTTTGCTTTGTTTTAGCCACTCGGGCAAATCTCCATAATTAAACTCTAGTTTAAGAATTATATTGCTCTTGATATCAAATCGTCTTTGATATAGTACATCTGCAAAATTTTCCACTAGGCTCACCTCTAAATCTTTCTCTATCTATAGTAACCATTTTATATCAAATCACTCTTTTTGCAAAACTATTATTTATTTTCTTATGGCCTTTTGTGAAGCAACTACTAATATAATATCCGTACACTCCTTTTTCCTTGACACGACTTTGTATTTTAAACCATGCTTATTAGCTAGGTTTAAATACTTAGAAAGTTTTGATACATATCTACTATTAATTAGCAGCTCCTTAGCTCTTTCATCTTTGAAGCTTTTCATAACTTTTTCGTCTACTAAATTCTTTTTAAAATCTTCTTCTGTAGCAAATGTAATAACTCTTTCATAAAAAGTACCAAGAAATAATCTTCTTTCATCTGCTTTCAACACAGGTGTGCCATGCCACGAAGTTATCAATACTTCCTCTAATGATTCTTTTTTCTTTCTGCTCATAAGAAATACCACTCCTATTAGAAAAGGCCTTTAAAGGCCTTTTCTACTTTCTACCTATTACATTAAGTCGAGCCATAGCTCTATCCAAAGCTGCTTTTGCTCTAGCTTGGTCAACCCTATCTTTAGATAGTTCTTTAAGTCTTTTTTCTGCTCTTTCTCTAGCCTGAAGAGCTCTATCTACGTCAATTTCTTCTGGTAATTCTGCAGTTCTTGCCAAAACGGTAATTTTCTCCTTGGAAACTTCCAAAAATCCTCCAGAGACAACTATCTTCTCTTCAGATTCATCTTCAAGTTTCACTCGCATTACTCCAGGCTCAAGAGTAGCAACAATTGGCAAATGCCCTGGCAAAATACCAATTTCACCCGATTGGGCTCTTGCAATAACCATTCTAACATCTTTACTATATAGTAGTCTTCTAGGAGATACAATATCAAGTTGTATTAAACTCAAAACTGATCACCCACTTAACCTTTTAGTTTTTTCGCTTTTTCTACAGCTTCTTCAATTGTCCCAACGTACAAGAAAGCATTCTCTGGTAAATCATCATGCTTGACATCAAGAATCTCCCTAAAGCTTCTAACTGTATCTTCGGCTTTTACAAACTTTCCTGGGAAACCAGTAAACTGCTCAGCAACGTAAAATGGCTGAGATAGGAATCTTTCTAGTCTCCTAGCTCTTCCAACTATAGTTTTATCTTCATCACTAAGCTCATCCATACCTAATATGGCTATAATATCTTGCAAATCCTTATATCGTTGCAAGATGGCTTGTACTTCTCTAGCTACATTATAATGTTCTTCTCCAACAACCTTTGGTTCTAGTATTTTTGATGTAGATGCTAATGGATCTACCGCTGGATAAATACCAAGTTCAGATATTCTTCTCTCCAGATTTGTAGTTGCATCTAAGTGAGCAAAGGTAGTAGCTGGAGCTGGATCTGTATAGTCATCTGCAGGAACATATACTGCCTGTATTGAAGTAATAGATCCTCTCTTAGTTGATGTAATTCTTTCTTGCAATTGACCTACATCATAAGCTAATGTAGGCTGATAGCCTACTGCACTTGGCATTCTGCCTAGTAATGCTGATACCTCCGAGCCCGCTTGAATAAATCTAAAAATATTATCAATAAAGAACAATACATCCGTTCCAAGCTCGTCCCTGAAATACTCTGCCAGTGAAAGTCCTGTTAGTCCTACTCTCATTCTAGCTCCAGGTGGTTCATTCATCTGTCCAAATACCATAGCAGTACTACTGATTACTCCTGACTCACTCATCTCTAAGTATAAGTCATTTCCTTCTCTTGTTCTTTCTCCTACACCAGCAAAAACAGAGTATCCTCCATGCTCAGCTGCGATTGCACGAATCAGCTCCTGGATGAGAACAGTTTTACCTACACCTGCCCCTCCAAAAAGCCCTATTTTCCCACCCTTTGGGTATGGGCATAAAAGATCTATTACTTTTATTCCTGTTTCAAACATCTCTGTACTTGCTGCTTGCTCCTCAAGTGAAGGAGCTTCTCTATGTATAGAGTATCTTTGTTCGGTCTCTATTTCTTCCCCACCATCGATTAGATTGCCTGTGACATCAAACAATCGTCCCAACACCTCTTTGCCTACAGGCACAGTTATTGGTCCTCCAGTGTCTGTTACCTCAACGCCTCTTTGTAAACCATCAGTAGAAGACATTGCAACTCCACGGACTATGTTATCCCCTAAATGTTGCATAACTTCGATTACTAATTCTCTAACATCATCTTCTGTTTTAATATTTACTTTTAGAGCATTGTATATGTCTGGTAAATTTCCTTCTTCAAAGGCCACGTCTACTACTGGACCCATTACCTTCGTTACACGTCCTTTTATCATTTGGCGCTCCCCTTTATTTCAATGCTTCTGCTCCACCAACGATTTCTGAAATCTCAGTAGTAATCGCGGCTTGACGAGCTCTGTTTTTTTGTATAGTAAGTTGTTTAATCATTTTCTCAGCGTTTTTTGTTGCAGCATCCATAGCAGCCATTCTAGAACCTTGTTCACTTGCTTTGCTTTCCAGTAGAGCTCTAAACAAAGTTGTTGCAATATATCTTGGAAGTAATTCATCTAGAACTTTATCTGGAGTTGGATCAAAAATATATTCAATTCTTATGCCAGGAGGCCTCTCTGGAGGCGCAACAGGCAAAAGCTCTAAACTTTCATTTTTTCTTACCATTGTGTTAACAAATCTAGCATAAACAATCTTTACACTGTCAACAAGACCATTCAAGTAATATGTAGTCACAGCCTCTGCTATCTCTTGGGCCTTGGAGTATCTAATAGTATCTCCTAAATCAACATATTCCCCTATTATATTGTAGTTCCTATAAGAGAAGTATTCTTTTGCCTTATTTCCTACAACTATCACACTAGCTTCTGAATCTACTCCATCTATTGTGTCACTAGCAAATCTATTAACTTGTGCATTAAAACTTCCACATAAGCCTCTGTCAGCTGCAACAACAATATATAGCTCTTTACTGATATCTCTTACATTTAATAGTTCATGCTTTGTTATATCAGTTACTTCACCAATTCGCCCAAGCATTTCTATCATCTTGTCAGTATAGGGTCTTGCTTCAAATAGTGAATTTTGAGCTTTTCTCAAATTAGCCGCAGCAACCATTTTCATTGCTCTAGTTATTTGCTGAGTATTCTTAACACTTTTAATTCTTCTAGTAATTTCTTTAAGATTGGCCATTATCCTCTAACCACCATCTATCCTGCATATTGCTGGAAGAAGTTCTCTATTTCTTCCTTCATTTCATCTCGGATTTCATCAGTAAATTTCTTCTCATTAGTCAACTTATCAATAAGAGATGGGTTCATTTGCTCAACATAATCTGCCAACTTGTCAGAAATATCTTGAACATCTTCTGGTGCAAATTTGTCAAAGAAACCATTTGTTCCAGCAAAAATCTGCACTACTTGCTTACCAACTTGAAGCGGTGCATTTTCTGCTTGTTTTAACAACTCAGTTAATCTTTCTCCTCTAGTAAGCCTTGATTGAGTACTCTCATCAAGGTCTGCACCAAATTGTGCGAAAGCTTGTAACTCTCTATATTGTGCAAGGTCTAACCTTAAACTACCTGCAACTTTTCTCATAGAATTGACCTGTGCAGCTCCTCCTACTCTTGACACTGAAAGTCCAACATTAATAGCTGGTCTTACACCTGCAAAGAAAAGATCTGATTCTAGATAAATCTGCCCATCGGTAATTGATATTACATTAGTAGGAATGTATGCTGATACATCGCCAGCTTGTGTTTCAATAATTGGTAGAGCAGTTAATGATCCTCCACCTAAACTATCATTTAATCTAGCTGATCGCTCCAACAAGCGTGAATGCAAGTAGAATACATCTCCTGGATATGCTTCACGTCCTGGTGGCCTTCTAAGCAATAATGACATAGCACGGTATGAAGCAGCATGCTTTGTTAAATCATCATAAACTACCAATACGTCCTTCCCTTGCCACATTAACTCTTCACCCATAGCACAACCCGCATAAGGAGCTAAGTACTGAATAGGTGGGGATTCACTAGCAGTAGCGGCAACGACTATAGAATATTCCATAGCTCCATGATCTTCTAAAGTCTTAATTACTCTGGCTACAGTTGATGCTTTTTGACCAATAGCTACATAAATACAAATTACATCAAGTCCTTGTTGACTAAGAATAGTATCTATACATACAGCAGTTTTTCCAGTACCTCTATCACCAATTATAAGCTCTCTTTGACCTCTTCCAATTGGGGTCATGGCATCAATAGCTTTTATCCCTGTTTGAAGAGGAGTATCAACTGGTTGTCGACTCATAACACCAGGAGCTATAACTTCTACTGGTCTTGATTTTTCTGTCTTAATAGGACCCTTACCATCTATTGGCTGACCTAACGGATTTACTACCCTACCTATTATGGGTTCTCCTACAGGAACTTGGATTATCCTGCCTGTTCTTTTAACAGTATCGCCTTCTCGAACAGAATTAATTGGTCCCATTATCGCACAGCCAACACTATCTTCTTCTAAGTTCAAGACTAGTCCAAAAACACCACTTTCAAACTCAAGCAACTCACTTGCCATAGCGTTTTGCAAACCATGAATATGGGCTATGCCATCACCTGTTCGCAATACTGTACCTACATCTGCTACGTCAAGATGTTTCTGAAAAGACTCAATCTGTTTCTTTATGACAGCACTTATTTCTTCCGGCCTTATCTTCAAACTACTTCACCTCGCAATTTCGCAACTGGTATATCTTTAATGCTAGCAGTTAGTTGCTGTATCTGCTTTAGCACACTACCATCTATAATTTTATCTTCATATCTAATTATCATACCCCCAAGTAATTGAGGGTTCATTTCAAAACTAAACATTGGTTCTCTTTTAGTTTTCTTTATCAATCTGCTTCTTAAGCTGTCAACTTGCTTGTCAGTCAGTTTACTAACAGCCACAACCTCAACTGGTAGAACCTGCTTATATCTATGAAAATAATTCATCCAAGCGGAAAAAATATTAGCAAGTTCTCTTTCTCTCTTCTTTTGAATTAGTAGGTGTAAAAAATTCCTAACATATTCACTTTCATAAACTAAGCCGTGATAGTCATTCATTAAACTAAATTTTTCATCTCTAGATAATCTAGGATGAGTAAAAACCTCGGCTAGTTTAGGATTATCTTCTAGCATTTGAACTAAGTTTTCTAAATCTTGATTAACACCATCAACATTATCAATATCTAAAGAAAGCTCAAATAATGCTTTTGCATATCTTGAAGCTAAGACACTATTCCTCATTAGCCCCATCCATCCCTTCGATGAATCTATCAATTAAATACTCTTGGCTATCTGAATCAAGATTTTTTTCTATTATAATACTAGCAGCTGAAGTAACTAAATCAGCAAGTTGGTCTCTTAAGTAGATTAGAGCTTGTTCTTTTTCTACTTCAATTTCTTCATTTGCCTTATGTCTAATACGCTCAGCCTCTTCTCTTGCTTGAGCTATAATTTCACTCTTTTTCTTCTCGCTTTGAGCCGTAGCATTTTCCATTATCGTCATAGATTCTTTTCTAGCTTCTGTTAATTTTGCTTCGTATTCTGCTTTTAAATCAGCAGCAGCTTTAAGATCTTCTTCCGTCTTGTCAATTTTCGATTCAATAGCATTTTTTCTTTCGTCTAAAAACTTTGTAACTGGCTTAAAAAGTATCTTCTTTAAAACGAAGAAAAGAATTAATGTATTTATAATCTGTAAAACTATTGTTCTAATATCTATATCCATATATCAGACTCTCCTCAAATTCGTTATATACGTCTGTGAGAGTTAAAAATCTAGTTAACCCAAAACCCCGTTAGCTAAGCCAATCAAAATAAATGCAATTACAAATGCATAAATACCAGTTGTCTCTGCAACAGCTTGTCCTAAAATCATTGTAGTGATGATACTTCCTCTAGCTTCTGGCTGGCGGCCTACTGCCTCAACACCTTTACCAGCAGCATACCCCTGTCCAATACCAGGTCCTAAACCTGCTAACATAGCAATACCAGCACCTAAAACAGCAAAAGCAGCAACAGCAAATTCTGTGAATTCCATTATATAATCCTCCTAAAATTATTCAGTTTCTATTGCCATAGATACAAAAACCATGGTCAACATTACAAATATAAAGCTCTGTAACAATCCTGCAAATAAGTCAAAATAAATATGTAATGGTATTGGCACCACTATAGGTACTACCGAATAAATTAATCCCATTACAACTACACCAGCCAAAATGTTACCAAAAAGTCTGAATGCCAAAGATATTGGCGTAGCCAACTCACTAATAATATTCATCGGTGCAAATAAGATTGGTATAGGTTCAAGTAGAATATTCTTTAAATAAAGTCCAATACCCTTATTCTTAATCCCCTGATACTGAATGATAAAAAATGTCATTATTCCTAATCCAATAGTGGTTCCAGTATCAGCTGTTGGTGGCCACAGGCCAAACAAACCACTAATATTTGCAAGAAAAATGAATATCAATAATGTCCCTGCATAAGAAGCAAACCATCTATTTTTCTCACCCATTGTTTGCACTGTAAAGTCATTAATACCCTCTACTAATGCTTCTGCGATATTCTGAACACCACTAGGCAATCTTTTAAAACTTCTTGTTATAAGATATGCCCCTATAATTATAACGACCATTACTATCCATGTTGATACAATAGTCTCAGTTATGGGTATCCCAAATATCTCAAATACGACTGAAGCTCCTTCTAGAGCCTTATCCAATTCAGTCCCTCCTCTCAAGCTTATCTTTTATTGATTTTATTTGATCATCTAAAAGATATTGCCATCTTTCTTGAGCACTCTTAGCAATGATTATTGTTTTAACTAATATCAAACCAATAACTACTGCAGGAAAACTCAACTCATCGCGAAAATAACTCACTGCGAGCAAAACTGCATTTAGCATTTGTCTTAAAACATAGCTAGCAATCGTACTTATACGAGCTGCTTTTGGATTTGTGTCAACTATGTTCTCAGCGACGACAGCTATAGCTCTAAAATACATAAGTGAGCTCAATGCTCCTAATATAACCCCCCATACCCAATCAATCAAACCTGAAAAGAAAAACACTATTGCTAGCAATGCTGTAAATAGCAATACTCTTTTCTCAATATACTTAACTAGTTTTTGTGGGTTATCAGGCATAGCTTCACCCCCTGTTATCCTCACTATCTGCAAATTTCATTGCAGTCTTGTATAATAAATAAAAGCCACTAATAGCACCAATAGCTGTTCCAATGATTGTAAATATCATTGGAACTCCAAAAAGATTATCTAGAAATCTTCCCCCTAAATAACCTAAAAAGATGCTAGTCGAAACTAGTATTCCAAAGTATGTGATTAGTCCTAAATACTTAAATATTTGCTGCCATAAGTTCATGTAAACACTCCCTAAAATAGAGATGTAAAGCAGCATCAAAAGCCCTCTCTATCACACTTCAGTATTGTAACCTATATCAATCATAAGTAAAAGACAAAATTCATAATTTTATATGAATTGTGCCAAAAATTTAAGAAAACTTTAATTTACTAATACACCCAAGGCTCAGGCTTCTTATTGTTTATCCCAAAATGGAATAATATTGCACAAACAATCCTCTCTGACGCCTTACCATCTCCATATGGGTTGACTGATTTAGACATCAATTCCAACAATTTTTCATCTTTTAATAGTAAGTTAGTTTCTTTATATACAGTCTCTTGGTCTGTTCCTATTACTTTTACTGTATTAGCCTCTACAGCCTCTGGTCTTTCAGTGACATCTCTAGTTACTAAAACAGGCGTTCCTAGTGCCGGAGCCTCTTCTTGGACACCACCTGAATCTGATACTAAGAACTCTGCTTCTGCCATTAGGTTGTGAAAATCATTGGCATCTAATGGATCTACTAACAAAACTCTCTTTATCATAGACAACTCTTCCTCAACCACATCTTTTACAACTGGATTTAAGTGTACAGGGAAAACTAAGAAAACGTCTTCATTTTGTAAAACAATTTCCTTCATTGCATTACATACATTTCGTATTGGCTGACCCCAGTTTTCTCGCCTATGCACCTCCATTAACAAGAGCTTCTTTCCCTGCCATGGTCTTTTTTTTAGTCTTTCATTTTTGTAATTATAATCACTATCAACTGTATATTCAAGTGCATCTATTACTGTATTTCCTGTTACATGAATTTTCTCACTACTTATATTTTCACTAAGAAGATTCTCTTTAGCTTTATCTGTAGGCGCAAAATGTAAATCTGTTAGCACACCTGTTAATTGTCGGTTCATTTCTTCAGGAAAAGGA
>PWPR01000066.1 GCA_003557085.1 Clostridia bacterium
GATAGTTATTTTAGCTTAGAAAGCTTTGATATAGTGATATCTAACCCACCATATTTTACATTAGAAGAAGGGTTAGTTAGTAGTAATACAAATCTAGCTAATGCCAGACACGAAGTAAATGGGACTATTAAAGATTTTGTATGTGCAGCAAGTAAAATGCTTAAATATCGAGGCAAAGCTTATTTTGTATATAATAGCTTAAGATTAGGTGATGCTTTAATTGATTTTAGAGAGTTTAACCTTGAGCCTAAGAGGATTAAGTTCGTACACGCAACACCTAATAAGAACTCTAATATTTTTTTATTAGAAGCTGTGAAGGGAGCAGCTCCTGGTCTTATTATTGAGCCAAATCTAGTAATATATGATAAAGAAGAATATACCAAGGAATTACTTGAATTTGTAAAGGGATGATTATTAATGGGTACATTGTATTTAGTTGCTACACCAATTGGCAATTTAGAGGATATAACACTAAGGGCAATTAATGTTCTTAAGGCTGTTGAAGTAATTGCATGTGAAGATACAAGGAGGACTATTAAGCTTTGCAACCATTATGATGTTAAAGCTAAGCTTACTAGTTATCATGAGCATAATGAACACACCAAGTCTGATAACTTAGTGAAGATGTTGCTTGCTGGTAAAGATATTGCTTTAGTGAGTGATGCTGGAACACCTGCAATTAGTGATCCAGGAACAATACTTGTAAAAAAAGCGATAGAGAATAATATTAAAATCAGCCCAGTTCCAGGCCCAAGTGCTTTTGTGGCAGCTTTAATAGCTTCTGGTTTGCCTACTAGTAAGTTTATGTTTTATGGTTTTTTATCAAAGAAAAATAAAGAAAGAGAGCAAGAGCTAGAGGAAATAAGTCATTTTAGAGAGACAATAATCTTATATATTTCTCCTCATAGTTATAAAGACGACATAATTGATTTATTCAATAAGTTAGGGAATCGTAGAGTTGTCATTGCTAGAGAGTTAACAAAGATTTATGAGGAGTTCATTAGAGGAAATCTAAATGATAGTATGATTAAAGATTATCAGCCTAAAGGTGAGATGTGCTTAGTAATTGAAGGTAGCCATGAAAGCATAAAATATGAGACGAATCCTTTATGTGACCTTAGAATTAGTGAACATTTGAGTTTTTATGCTGATCAAGACTTTAACAGGAATGAAGCAATGAAGATGGTAGCTAAAGATAGGGGATTAAGTAAGAATGAAGTATATAAATTAGTTTTAAAAGAGAAAAAAGGCTGTAAACAGCCTTCTTAATGCTTAATTACTCTTGTTCAACTTTCTCTGACATAGTCTCTATGCATTCTTTACAGATTTTCCTGCCCATATGCACTTCTATATCTGAAGCATTTCCACAAAAAAGACAAGCAGGTGCATATTTCTTTAAAATAATACTGTCGTCGTCAACATAAATCTCTACATAGTCTTTAACTTTTATGCCCATAACTCGACGAAGCTCTATAGGCAATACTAATCGACCTAGATCATCGATTCTTCTAACTATACCTGTAGCTTTCATAATGATCTCTCCCTAAAATTAAGATGGCTGTCAAACCTCAGTATAAGTATACATAGATGTAATAAAAATGTCAATAAGTTAATTCTAAATTAGGAATTTGTTGGATATTACCAATAGTGAATATGGAGGTAAACATGCAATTTATAGATACTCACGTACACCTGACTGATAAAAGATTTAAGAATGATATCGAGCAAGTAATAAGCCGTGCTACTGCTAGTAATGTTGTTAAAATGATTAATGTAGGGGCAGACTTACAAAGCTCTATTAAAGCAGTTTCTCAAACAAAAGAGCATGATATGATTTATAGTACTGTTGGTTTTCACCCTCATGGTGCTAAAGAGGTAGATGAAAGCAATTATCAAACACTTATAGATCTTATGAAAGGTGATAAAGTTTTAGCAGTGGGTGAGATTGGCTTAGATTATCATTATGACTTCTCTCCTAGGGAAATACAGAAAGAAGTTTTTAATGTGCAGATGGAAATAGCTAAAATGTATAAATATCCAGTTGTAATACATAATAGAGAGTCTCATGAGGATGTGTATAGTGTTTTAAATAAGTTTAGTGGCTCTGTTAAAGGTGTTATGCACTGCTACTCAGGCTCTTATGAAATGGCTAAGAGATTTTTGGACCTTGGCTACTATATTTCTATTGCTGGTCCCATAACATTTAAAAACGCAAGGAAACTACCTGAGGTTGTTGAGAAGATTCCTTTAGATAGATTACTTATAGAAACCGATTGTCCTTATCTAGCACCCACACCGTATAGGGGAAAGAGAAATGAACCAGCTTATGTTGTGGAAGTTGCAAAGAAAATTTCAGAAATAAGAAATATTAGTTTAGAAAAAGTGGCGAGCGCAACTATGGAAAATTCTCAAAGAATTTTCGGATTTGAGGTGGATTAATGAGTTCTTTACAATCCATATCGTATATCAATGAGTTAATGGAGAAATATAATCTATCATTTAAGAAAAGTTTAGGGCAAAACTTCTTGATTGATAGAAATGCTTTAGAGAGAATAGTACTTGAAGGAGATATCTCAAAAGAAGACATAGTACTTGAAGTAGGACCTGGAATTGGTGTGATGACTAAGGAACTAGCAGAATCAGCAAAAGAAGTTTATGCAGTTGAGATAGATCAAAGGCTGATGCCTGTTTTAGAAGAGACTTTAGCAGGTATAAAGAACATAAAATTAATAAATGCTGATATTTTAAAGGTGGATTTGTCATTTTTAGCAAATAAAAAGTTGAAAGTTGTTGCGAACTTGCCTTACTATATAACTACCGCAATAATTTATCATTTGCTCGAGTCAGACTTAGATATTGAAAGAATGGTGTTTTTAGTACAAAAAGAGGTAGCACAAAGATTTGTAGCAAAAGTAGGTAGTAAACATTATGGAACTACTAGTGTGACTTTAAATGCGTATGCAGAAGTGGAGCTAGCGTTTACTGTTAAACCTGTATGTTTTATACCAAAACCCAAAGTTGATTCAGCAGTAATAGTTATAACTCCAAAAGAAGATGTGCAATTCAACATTTCTTTGTTGCAGAAAATAGTAAAGAAAGCTTTTTTGCAAAGAAGGAAGAAAATTATTAATGCATTGTCTGCAAAGGGAGAACTTTGTTACACAAAAGAGGACTGGAGTGCCTTCTTAAAACAATGTTCTATCGAAGAGTCTAAGAGGCCGGATAACATTTCAGTAAAAGAGTATATAAGTTTAGCATTTTGTTTAGAGAATGCTGGAGTTAAAGAATAAAGGAGGGACTGAAGAATTGAAAAATAAGCGGCATGCAGTCATTCTTGAGGTTATAAGTGAAAAAATGATTGACACTCAAGAATCTTTATTGCTTGAACTAAAAGAGAGAGGTTTTACGATAACACAAGCAACTGTTAGTAGGGATGTTAAAGATCTGGGGCTAGTAAAGCTAAAAGGTAAAGATGATAAGTATTATTATGCACATGTCAACAGTCATGTACCAGGAAGCCATATGGAGA
>PWPR01000111.1 GCA_003557085.1 Clostridia bacterium
ATAAAACAGAAGAAGAGTTTGAGCTTACATACAATATTATGGAAGGAGAAACGGTTACTACTGGTCAGAAGCCAGATACTGTTCTAACACTTGAGAAAGAGTATTCACAGACAAAGTATCAGTTTATATTCGACGCAAAATATAGGCTTAATCCGGGTAATAGAACTGGTGTATTACCAGGGCCTAAAGAAAGTGATATAAATACGATGCATCGATACAGAGATTCCATAGTTTTTAAAAACAACAACAAATATGAAAGAACTGTTTTCGGAGCATATGTTCTGTTTCCATATCATGATGAAAAGAAATTTAGAGAGCATAAATTCTACAAGAGTATAAAAAAAGTGAATGTAGGAGCTTTCCCTTTTTTGCCTAATAGTAATCAATTACTTACTGAGTTTATTGAGAGCATAATTAATGAGTCAAGCTTGAGCACTCATGAAAGGTCTCCTGCTATAATTGGTTCAGACGAATATTATGACATATTAGCATTTAAGAAGAACTCAGTTGTCCACAATGTAAAAACTAACCAAAATCTAGACTTTTGTCTTCAAAATAAAATAGTTAAGATTGAGAGAAGCCAATTGAAGATTCTAAACTACACGTTAGAGTATGTAGCTTTATATCAAAGTAAAAAAGAGTTTGACGATAATTCGGGTATATATTGGATAGGAAAAGTAAGAAATATTTATGAGAGTTCATTCCTTAAGTATTGCCCCTCAAAAAGAAAAAATACTACTAAAGATTATTATGTTTTAGAAGTTGAAGCTTGGAGAAGGTTAGCAAATTGTATTGGCATATCTAGGCAAGGAATAGCTACTAATGTAATAACAAATGATTGGGCAATAAAAGCTGCTACTAAAGTTGAGGATCTTTTTGTTAAGAGTGCTGCTGAGTGGAAAGAAAATATTGAAAGAAATAGGAACTGAAAAATTAGCACCAACTTTTAGTACTAGTTCTTCTATTGCTTTAGTTATTACTTATTCTTTTCTCTACTCTGACAACACTCTAATGTCAGGATTCTTCTCTCCTCTATAAACTATTTTACTCCAATAGTGTGCGAAAGCCAGATAAAGATTAAGATTTAGGAGTGTGGTGAGTATGTGAAGTATTAAATTTGCAACTACTTAAAGTGATTGCTAGTAAATTCATTGCATCTATGGTAGGTTAGTCGGTAATAAACTGCTTGAAAAATGTTGCCATAGCAGGCTGATGATAAAGTAGAAATCCTTTTTGCTATAAGAGCAGCTAAATAATATGTATGAAGAGAGATAAGTCTAAAAGCATATATGCAACTTAACTAGGATAGTAGTTTAAAAAATGTAAGATAAATGTGGACAAAAGATAAAGAGCTTTAGTTTACACTTAAATGTCAAAGTACATAGCCAAAGGCAGCAGTTATAAGAGTAAGGAATAGATAGAGTAGCTTAATAGAAGAACTTTTAAAATTAGTAACATTTGATATGGATTTATTACAACGAGGTTATTTATGGAGTATTTGTTTTTTTGTTTAATAGAATAATTTGCTAGATTATAAGAATAATCTACATTTTTATTTTCATAAGAAAGTCTGACCTTGAAACAAGAAGAATGTTTTAGGAGGAAAATTATAGACTTGTAGTATGGTTTTGAGCTCTTAGCTAGTTTATAAAGTAGTCAATGTTTCAGATAATTAATTAAGCAATGTGATATTGAATTAAGGAGGTCGCTGATGAAAAATCAGGCAGATAATGTAATTAGCTTTTTATCACAGAAACTAAAAGAAGCTAAAGAAGAAATGAATTTTTTAGATAGCAATATAGTGGAGAAGCAAAGAAACTATTTCGTTACAAAATTCTCCAAAGAGGTTCTATTAAGCATGAGTCCAAAAGAGTGTTTAACTTCTCTAATGTACTTAGGTAATCCAGAAAGCATGGTCTATCACTTAGAATTTAAAAATGATGAAGAGTTTACAAATAGTTATTTTGGGAGTATAAGTGGTGGAAGCTCTGGAAAGTATACAATTTTTCATTCAAATAAGTATGACCAATGGGTGAAATGGGAGAAGGGATCACAAGTTCCTATATCTGATGAGGTAGCAGAGAATACAGCATATGAGATATGCCAAAAGCTCATTGCAATACATGAAATTATTGAAATTAGCCCCCAAAAAACATTAGAAGATGTTAGGAATATGATTAGTAAACTAGAAGCCATTGATGGGATTAAGGATTTCTATCAATATGGATGGGTTCATAAATATTTTCACCTACATTATCCTAATAAAATTTCTAGGTATCATGTAGGACAATTTCTAAAGTCTTTACTAGTTAAAATTAAGCATAATTTTGGAAAAATAGTTCAGAAAAGTGAAGAAAGAAATGCTTTTTTATTAGATTATTTTTTTATTGATTTAGCAAATAAACTAGATATATCTCAAATTAATTTGAGTTTGCTTATTGATACTATAACCTCTTTACATTCTACAACCTACTTTAAAGTGGATTTATCTCAATATAACTCTGATGATATTCAAGAAATGACTACTTCAGAATATTTTTATGCACCAATAAATATAGATGTGAGTCTAACAAGTATTACATCATTAAAGGAGTTAAAGAACCTACTAGATTCTATTTCATATGAGGAATATAGCTCAAGCAAGGTTTATTTAGCTACAAAAACAATATCAGTAAATGACTATATTGTATTAGAGAACAATCTGAAAGCCAAGTATATCGGAGTGGTGCAGGGAGAATATGAGTTTGTAAGTGGTGAAAAATATAAGCACCGAATTCCTGTAAAGTGGTATGAAACTAAGCAAAAACATCAATTTAAATTCTCTGAGAAGGGTACAAAGTTGATAAATAAAGTGCATAGACCTACAGACCAAGTAAATATTGAACTTGCTTTGGATAACGCTAAAGAAGTTGAAGTAGAAACTATTCAAACAGTTAAGAGGAGAATTGATCCATTAAGAAGTGAAATGAAAGGAATCAGCCTATTATTAGATAAGAAAAAACAAGTGATACTTTCTGGTGCACCTGGAACGGGAAAAACACACTGGGCCCTAAATACTGTTTATGAGCTAGTAGCTCGTCAGATGTTTAGAAATAGTTTTAACTATTTAAGCAATGATGACAAAAAAAGTGTTAAAAACTCTAAGTATATAAAAGTAATAGTTATGCACTCTAGCTATGGATATGAAGAGTTCGTAGAAGGTTTAAGGCCAGAAAATACCTCTGAAGGGTCTATTACTTTCGGAGTTCAAAATGGGGCTTTTAAAGAATATGCTATAAAGGCCCTGAAAGATCCAGACTCAGATTACTATTTAATTTTGGATGAGATTAATCGAACTGATTTAACAAAGGTTTTCGGAGAGTTAATATACTTAATTGAAAATACCAAAAGAGGAGAATATATACACTTGTCAGTTTCCAATGAGAAGTTTACTGTGCCAGAGAATTTATACATAATAGGAACAATGAACAACGCTGATAAGTCAATTGCTCTTATTGACTTAGCTTTAAGAAGAC
>PWPR01000091.1 GCA_003557085.1 Clostridia bacterium
CCATCTTCTACATAGTTAAATCGTTGGTAAATATCAGGGAAGATATGACCTTCCAACCAGTTATACTCATTTTTAAATCTGGTAGTATCAAAGTCTTCATTTTGATCTTGTGGGTAGCTATAAACTAGATCAAAATTGCTATCATAAACTAAGAAAGCCAATTGATTTTCAGCTGCACAACTAAGAACAGCTTGATCTTTATAGCTTAAGCCAGTATCAAGTAAAATTGAAAAGCTGCCTGTTGTGCCTTCAAATTGCTTGCTCTGATTATGCCAAATATATTGGCATAAGCCATAATACATAATAGCTGCTAATAGAGTGATTAAAAAAATTATTTGGATACTAAAGCTTAGAATAATTTTAAATCTGATATTAAAGCGAAAGAGAGAACTAATATGTTCAAACAGATTGTTTGTCTCTACATTTCTCTTTTTTCTTTTTTTCTTTTTAGATGTCTTTTTCCTTATCATATTTAAATGAATAACCTACCCCTCGGATGGTATGAATATAATGACTGTCAAACTCATCATCTAACTTGCTTCTTAAATATCTAATATATACATCAACTATTTTATGATTTCCAAAGTAATCCTCACCCCACACACCATCAAGTATTTGGTTTCTTGATAGAGCAATGTTTTTGTTCTTAGCTAGATATACTAATAAATCAAACTCTGTAGGGGTTAAATCAACCAAAGTATTATTATAATACACAGCATGTTGAGATAGACTGATTTTAAGTGCCCCATATAGCATGTCGCTAGAGTCAGTTTCAAGGTTCTTACCTAATCTTCTCTCTAGTACTCTAATCCGAGCTAGGAGTTCTTCAATAGCAAATGGCTTTGTTACATAATCATCTGCGCCTTGGTCTAGCCCCATAACTTTGTCCATAGTATCGTCTCTTGCGGTAAGCATAATAATAGGGATTTTTGAATGTTGCCTTACCCTTCTACATACTTCCATGCCATTAAGCCCTGGGAGCATTAAGTCTAGAATTACTAAATCATGTTCTTCCTTAAGAGCACAATCAAGTCCATCTCTACCATTATGGATTATATCAGCATCAAATCCTTCATGTTTAAGTTCAAGTTCAATAAAACGAGCTAGTTTGGGATCATCTTCGATAATAAGTACTTTTCTCACAAATAAACCTCCCATAGTAATGCTCCTTTCATTATATCTAAAAATAAGAAAACTCGCGACTAAAAGAAGCGAGCTTTCTTAAGGAATGTGAAGAATTATTCATCGTCCTTATTATCATCTTTGAACTTATCTTGTTGTTTTTCTACAAACTGTAGTGCTTCTGATACTTTTATATTTTTCCCATTAGGTTTAACAATAGAAATTTTGTATCCTGTAAGGATGCCTAAAGCTAAAAGTATCAGTGAGAACGGTACAGTCATAAGAACTAAAATAGTAGTAATTGTCATGGGTAAATTAAGGATTGTACCTTCGCCTTTACTTATTATGAACTTAGTTTTATGCAGGTTGATAATGAACTTCCTTACCTTATCAAAAAAACTAGTTCTAGTTCTACTAAACTCTTCTTTCATTTGCGCTCTACCGTCACGACTTCTATGTTTTGTATCGGTTGTAGTTTTCTCCTCATTCTCTAAATATATTAAGGCTTCAACTACATTTCCATCAAACTTCTCTAAAACATCTTTCGCTTCTTTATATCCAACTTGTGCTCTTTCCATTAAGATGTCAATTTTATCAATTGAAATAGACATAGCCTATTCCTCCTTCTTGCTTTCTTCAGTAGTTTCTTTTGCTTCTTCATTATCTGTTTCTTCTTCAGTAACTACTTGGAAAACTTGATCAAGTTTAAATAGTTTGCCACCCTTTTTCTTAATTACTATCTGGTTTCCTGCTATTGCTAAACCAATTAGTACAAAGATTGAAAATGGAAGAGTAATTACTGCAACAATTGCTGCTATTGCAAGTGGAACATCAATTAACTTGTTTTTGTTATTTTTAAGGATAAATCTTGTTGAATTAACCTCATTTAATACGTTTTGAGCATTTTTCTTTGGTTGTTGCCTTCTTTCATAATGCTCTTCTCTAACTTTTTGGTGTCTTTCTTCTCTTTTTGATTCTAAATGAATGAGTACCTCAACAACATTACCATCAAACTGTTCAAGCAGTTCTGCTGCTTCTTTGTAGCTGATATTAGCTCTTTCTTTTAGCAAATCAATTTTATCTAATGATTGAGTCATTTTCTATATCCTCCTTTTATTTCTTAGTACCTTGTGAAATTAAGTAATATCCACCAACTAAGATTAGTATTGGTACCATGTATTGTCTAAATGGTAAGTTTGGTAAAAATCTGTTCATAAGCATCATTGAAGCAAATATCACTAGACCCCACCCTAATAAGTATTTTGATTTATCTGGGTCAGCTGAGCTTTGCTCATAATCATAAGAGTCATAATCTCCATAATCATCATACTCATCATTTAGCTGTACTGAGTATTTTCCTCTTGGAGCCTCAGGGATTACGATCCACGCTATGATGTAAAATAGTACTCCACCACCTGTGAACAATAGTAGTAACGCTAAAATTCGTATTAGGGTTACATCTACGCTAAAGTATTCGGCAATACCTCCGCACACCCCAGCAATTTTACTGTCTCTTCTTGACCTATAAAGTCTCTTCTGCATTTTTGTTTCCTCCTTATGTCTGTGCTTTAAGCACTTTCTGTTTTAAGTTTGCTCTTAAACTTTAATTATATTCTATATCTTAAAAGTAAAACTGTAAGTAGAGAATAGTTAAAGTTTGGTTAGAAAATAGTTTTAGTTTTCTTATCTATAAGGGCTTGACTCTTCAGGCATTAAGGCCCAAGCTGCTAAGTATAAAAAGAAGCCACTTCCTGTTAAAAGCAAGAATATTGCTAACAATCTAATTGCTGTAACATCCACATTTAAGTATTTAGCAAAGCCACCACATACTCCAGCAATAGATCTTTCTGTCCTTGATCTCATAAGTTTCTTTTCCATGATTCACATCCCCTTTGCTTGTTCTCATTCTCTATATTAACTTCAACTGATTATATAATACATTCGCAAGGTAAAACTAAAGAAAAAGATAGGTTAGAGTTTGGTTAGAATTAACAGAGCAATTAACTTTTTGTTTTAAAAAGTGAAAATTGTTAGTTAGCTAAAGCAGGATAACTAGATTTACTATAGAATAGATAAATGCTACAGAATTTTATATGAGTAGTAAAATATTAGTCTATTAATTAGTAATGTTACATTGTTAATAATGGAAGCTATGTTTTGAATAGGCAGCTGCTAAGTAGTTTAGCATGGACTAATTAATGAGTAATTATCAGGAAACTAAATTGTGCTATTACTAATATCTGCTCTAAAAGCGCGCAAGGTTGAATAATATCTCGTTATTAAGTATGAAATATATTATTCTTTAACATTATTTGGATTCATTAACATTAAAATTATGTTATAATAGAAAAAACAGCTAGGCATTATTTAGTTCAAGAAACTACATTTAAG
>PWPR01000020.1 GCA_003557085.1 Clostridia bacterium
AGTTGTGAGATAGCTGCTTTTAAAAACTGTTGCTGTCTTTCTACTCTTCCAATATCTCCTTTGCCATCTCCAGTGCCGTCACTATTTTGCCTCCATCTAAGAAACTGCTCTGCTTTGTTTCCATCTAATGTTTGCTCACCTTTTCTTAGATTAATAGTTAGTCCACCTGCTGTGTCGACATAATACATATTATATGGGACATATAGTGTGACTCCACCTATTGCATCCACAATTTTATGTAGTGCTGAGTAATCTACTCTTGCATAATAATGAAAGTTAACGCCCAAAAAGTTTTCTACCGTTCTTACTGTTAAAGGTATTCCACCATAAGCGTGAGCATGATTTATTTTTTGCACTCCATATGGAGTTTGAGTATTTCTGTAATACCCAGGGATCTCTGCTAAAGTATCTCGAGGTATTGACATTACAAGTAACTTCTCAGTGGTTGGGTTCAAGCTAATCATAATCAAGGTATCAGCTCTTCCAGGGTTCTCATCAATACCCATAAACAAAATATTAATTGGTTCATCATCAATTGGTTTATCTTCTAGCAATGACTCTGGGGAATCTCTATATATACTACTAATAAAGTTCCAAACTCTTAACCCGCTATAAGCTCCTACCCCAATTATTATTATCAAAATAGCTATCAGAATCCTTAATATTGGTTTTTTCTTGTTCACCTTAGCCATATTTTCACCTTATTCTTTACTATAATATTCATAGTATAGTTTGTTTCTTGCTTTTATAGTCGTTGGATCAATGTATTTACCGTTTCTTATTAGTGAAAGCAAAACTTTGTCCATAACTTTCAAAGTTAAAAGATTTAATTCTATACCTACATATCCTCTAAGTTCTTCAACCTCAGGATATCTTCTTGTTGGTTCTATGAGGTCAGCTACGTATATAATCTTTTCTAAATCACTCATCCCCGGTCTACCAGTTGTATGATAGTAAATTGAATTATACATGTCTTGATCAAGCTCTGGATACTTATCTTTAGCAATAATCGCACCAACAGGTCCGTGTAGCAAGTCTGGTTCATAATACTGCAAACTCGTTATTTTTAGGTCTAGTTCTTTTGCTTTTTCAATCATTGCACAATCTTTTAAATATTTACCACAGTCATGAAGCAATCCTGACAACTCAGCTTTTCTTTTACAAACATTATAAATACTAGCTAACTCTTTAGCAGTATGCATAACAAAAACCGAATGTTTTAATCTATATTTTGATAAATATTTACTTAACTCAGTTGCAATGCTTTTCACTTCCATTTAATTAGCCTCTTTATATAATTTATTAAGCTCAATATACTCATATACTGATTCTGGTACCAAGTGCTTAATTGATAAGCCCATAGCGAACTGTTTTCTTATATTACTTGCAGCTAAGTTTACAGGATTTAAATCAATGAGAGTAATTTTTTGATCAAAAGGTACAAAGAAATCTTGCTTAATAATTTCATTTAAGTTGAAATTTGGTCTTGCTAAAGCTATGAGTTCAACCTCTTTAATTATATCATGCGCTCTATACCATGTCTTAAAATCTTTTAGCATATCTGCACCTAATATAAAGTGAATTTTACTCCCTTTATTTTCCTTCTGCAAGTATGTTAAGGTATTAAATGTATATGATATTTCGTCTTTGCTAATCTCATAATCTGATACAATAAAATCCTTTTCTCCTTTAATCGCAAGGTTACACATATTGTATCTATGATTGGCTTGTGTAATCTTATTTTCAAGTTTATGTGGAGATTGTGCAGAAGGCATAAATATGACTTTATCCAAGTCACAAAACAGCTTAGCATTTTCTGCAATATATAAATGCCCATTATGTATCGGATCAAATGTTCCTCCAAGTACGCCTAACCTGCTCATATATAATATCTCCTTATTCTGAATCTGGATAGTACTCAAATAAGAGATCGTCAAACCTAATTGTATCTCCTTCTTGTACTCCCATTTTCATTAGCTCCTTAATTATACCATGTTTTTTAAGTAATCCTTGGAATCTATATAATGACTCTTTGCTTGAGAAGTCAGTTACTGTTGCAAGTCTTTTTGGTATTGGTCCACTTACAACATAAATGTCTCCTTCTCTTGTTATTTCAAAGGTTCCATCCTCTTTTTTAGGTGGAACAATTACCATATCAATATCCTTTGTTTCAGGTTCATTAGCCCAAACTTCTTCTAATAAGACGTAGGCTTGACGCATAAGTTCCTTAGTACCATGCCCTGTAACTGCTGAAATTAAGAATGTTTGTAATCCTAGATCTTCAAAATAATCAATAACATCTTGAACTAATTCTCTTTCATTAATCAAATCAAACTTGTTTAGAGCTACTATTTGAGGCAGGTCTTCAAGTGAACCTCTGTAATCAAACAACTCTTTATTAATATCGTGATAATCTTCAATTGGGTCTCTTCCTTCATAGCCTGATACATCTATTACATGTATAAGAACCTTAGTTCTTTCAATATGCCTTAAAAATTCATGACCTAATCCATGTCCTTGAGCTGCTCCTTCTATTAATCCTGGTAAGTCTGCTATGACAAAGCTTTCACTCACATCTAGATATACGGTGCCAAGACTAGGTTTAAGGGTAGTAAAATGATAATCAGCTACTTTTGGCTTAGCTGCAGACACTGCTGATAGCAAGGTTGACTTACCTACATTTGGATAACCAACAAGTCCAACGTCAGCTAATAGCTTCAGTTCAAGTCTTAAATTTCTTTCATCACCTGGCATTCCATTCTCAGCTATATTAGGTGCCCTTCTAACTGAAGTTACAAAGCTAGTATTCCCTCTACCACCTTTGCCTCCTTCTGCAGCTATAAACCTTTGACCTTCTACAACTAAATCAGCTAGTAGATCCCCTGTATCTTCATCATAGATTGAAGTACCTGGTGGTATTGAAATAATGATGTCTTCACCATTTTTTCCATTACGATTAGAGCCTTCTCCGTGAAGTCCTCTATCTGCTTTGTAAACTTTATTGTATTGCAAATCTATTAATGTTCTTAACCCTTTATCAACTTCCAAAATAACAGAACCACCATCACCGCCACGTCCGCCTGATGGGCCTCCGTGTGGAACATATTTTTCTCTACGAAAGGCAACTACGCCATTTCCTCCATGTCCACCTACAACTTTTATTTGTGCTTTATCTATAAACATAATAAAGCCCCCTCTTCATTTACTTCTAAATTCAGTATAATGCTTTTTCTTTTTCTATAAAAGAACTACTAACTAAAAAACTTCCGGTTATCCGGAAGTTTATAGTTTAGATTTAGTCAGCAATATGCTCCAAAGGCATAATAGATACCTTTTTGCGTCTTTTACCCATGTGTTTAAAAGATACAATACCATCAACTAAGGCAAATAATGTATCATCGCCACCACGACCAACATTATTTCCTGGATGGATCTTTGTTCCTCTTTGTCTCACAAGTATAGAACCAGCAGATACTAGTTGTCCATCATGTTTTTTTACACCTAAGCGTTTAGATTCACTATCTCTTCCGTTTCTTGAACTTCCTACACCTTTTTTGTGAGCGAATAACTGAAGATTCATTCTAATCATCGAACTCACCTCCTGGTTTTATTTGGTGATAATTTTTACTTCAATATAATCTGGATATTCCTTAGCGATTTCTCCTATTCCAAGTTCTAGCGTTTTTGCTAAAATTTGAACTTTATCATTCAACTCGCTAGTTATCTCTAATTTACAATCTATTCTTCCTTCATCTATCATACAATTTGCCGGAGCCTTAACAATCTCTGTCATTCCATTAATAATAGCTAGCGCTAAAGCTGATACAGCAGAACACACAATATCTTGACCATAATCTGAATAGTTTGCATGTCCCTCAATTTGGAATCTTGTTATGTGCTTGGATTCCCTCCAGAAAACTGTCTTGATCATTTCACTATCCTACGATTTCTGTGATTTCTACCATAGTATATGGTTGACGATGACCTTGTTTGCGTTTGTAGTCTTTCTTAGGCTTGAACTTGAAAACAATAATTTTCTTATCTTTTCCATTCTCAAGCACTTTAGCTTTAACTACTGCATTTTCAACATAAGGGCTTCCAACTTGTAAACTGCCTTCGTTACTTACCATTAATACCTTGTCAAATGCAACTTCACTTCCTTCATCTGAATGAAGTAGCTCCAATTTAACAACATCTCCAACAGCAACTTTATGCTGACTTCCACAAGCTTCAATAATAGCGTACATGCTTGCACCTCCTTGTCTTAGACTCGCCGCTTTTAGGTAGTTTCTACAAAACATTTTAATAAACCCAAATCGAACGGTTTTGACCAAGCACTACGACTGTTAATATTAGCAATTTTTCTCCAAAAAAGCAAGTGTTTTTATACTATTTTTGTCATTGCATACGTTCTATGAGTTTTCAAAACTTCTATTCTTACTCTTTGCCCTACCTGACTACCTGCACCAGGCACTTGCAAAACATACCCATTTACTCTTGCTATTCCCACATCAGCATTTGATTGATGCTTTTCTTCAATCCTGATAGTTAGAGTATCTCCGACATTAACTGGTAAAGCTTGTGCTTGTACACTTTCTGATGAGCCAGAACTAACAATTTTCCAGTCACCTACATGTCTATTCTCAGCACCCCTAATATATATCTTGCCTCCAACCTCTTTTTCAAGTCTTTGCAAGTTTGAGCCACCTGATCCTATTAGAACTGCTGCAACAAGTGGATTGACCTCTATTAAAATAGCTTCGGTATCATAAGTTCGGAAGTATTTTTGAATTTCATTCTCTAAGTAAGTACCAATTGCTTCTTCAGAAACCACTCTTCCAGTACCTTCACAATATGGACATTCTTTCTGCATAATGTCTGATAATCCAGAACTGACTTTCTTTCGCGTTATTTCCATTAAGCCTAAACTAGTTATACCAAGAACTGTTGGCTTTGCTCTATCTAATAAAAAGGCTTTTTCTAAAGCTGCAGTTACTTTCAATTGATTCTTTTTAGTAGTCATATCAATAAAATCTACGATGATTATTCCGCCGATATCTCTTAACCTTAACTGTCTTGCTATTTCATCAGCTGCTTCCATATTTGTTTTAAATACTGTATCTGATAAATCGTTCTTTCCTACAAATTTACCAGTATTTACATCAATCACAGTCATAGCTTCTGTTCTATCAATAATAATATGTCCGCCACACTTAAGCCATACTTTTCTTTTTAAGGCTTTATTAATCTCGCTTTCAACGCCAAAGACATCAAAAACATTGCGTTTTTCCTTGTATAGTTCTATTTTGTTAACTGCCTCAGGCGCTAAATCTTTTACAATTGAATTTAAGCGACGATAAACTTCTCTGTCATCTACTACAAATCTATCTACATCCCCGTCAAAAATATCTCTTACAGCACGAAATACTAAGTCTGCATCTTCATGTAATAGAACTGGAGCTTTGCTTTTTACTGCTTTAATCTTAATCTTTTTCCATAGATTAACTAAGAAAGTATAATCTTGTCTAATATCATGCTCAGAAATATCTTTTGCAGCTGTTCTTATAATTAGTCCTTCATTTTTCTTTGAGATTTTCTCTCCGATTTTTCTAAGTCTATCTCTTTCTTTACCATCTTCAATTCTCTGTGATATCCCTATTTTCTTCTCAAGAGGTGTCAGTACTAGATAACGTCCTGGTAAAGATATTTTAGAGTTTACCCTAGCTCCTTTTGAGCCAATAGGTTCTTTTGTAATTTGGACAATTACATCTTGATTAGTATGCAATAGTTGATTTATTCTTTTTCTTTTTCTGTTCTTCTTAACACCATTTATAACTGTATTCATAGTTAATGCATTACTAACATACAGATATGCATTTTTTTCAAGTCCTATGTCAACGAATGCTGCTTGCATTCCTGGCAATACATTTGTCACTTTCCCTTTATAAATGTTTCCAGCTATTCGACGCTGGTCTGGCTTTTCAAAATAAATTTCTTGTAAGTTGCCATTTTGCATCAAAGCTAGACGTGTTTCTCTTGGTGTTACATTTACTATAATTTCACCTGGCAAAACTTTCCCTCCTTATTTCTTTAGTTGATCAAGAAGCTCAAAAGGTGTAATATATTGGCTCAAATTGTTGCCATACATTTCTTCTTTGATAAACTTACTAAAATCTAGACTGTCATGGCTTAACTCATTAAAAATCTCTATAAACTGACTGAGTTTTAAGTTGCCTCTTTGACCTGTTTGTAGTAAAACATCTAGCTTCCCATCACAAAATTTTATCTCATGGATAAAGCTTCTAATGTTTTGCAATCTAAATTTTCTCTTACTTCTTTTTTCAACCATTATTTCTTCTTTATTTAATATCTCATTGATAGTTTCACTTATACCTTCATCATTATTAATCTCTAAACTATACCTAGCTAATTCTATCCAAGCCATGAGCTTGGGTGGTTTAACAGTTAAGGCCTTGGCTTTGATAAACATAAATCCAACTGGAGCATGGCTATTAAGTTTTTTTACAATATCAGAGTTACTTAACTCTTCAGTCAATTCTAAATCTAAATATTCAGCTTTAGAAGCAACTCCTAGTTCAAGTGGAGATGAGAAGGATATTTTTTGATGAGGATTAAATCCTTGGCTATAAGCAACTGGAAGGTTTGCCCTTGTTATAACTCTTCCTACTGCTTTATGCATATCACGATGTGATATATATTTTTGCTTATCTTGCTTTGTAAACTTGATCCAATATCTCATTTTTAATTATCCTTTGCTAATTTAATATCAATATCTAAATTAGGACAAACTCCGCACAAAGTACATCCGACATCTCTACAATTTAGAGTTAAACCAGCATTGAGTGCTTCTTGATAATCTTTCCACAAAAACTCTTTATCAACGCCACTATCGATATGATCCCAAGGAAAAACTTCGTTTTTGTCTCTCTCTCTTAAAACATAAAACTCATGGTCAATATTGCATTCTTGAAGAGCACTGAGCCATCTCTGATAATCAAAATGCTCGTCCCAACTATCAAGCCATGCTCCTTTTTCTGTTACTTTTTCTAGCACGCCTGCTAATCTTCTGTCACCACGTGCTAATACTCCTTCAATTTGAGTAGTTTTTGCATCATGGTAATTAAACTTAATGTACTTTTTTCTCTTTAATAAACTTAAAATATATTGCTGTTTCTCCATTAACTCACTTACTGTATTTTGCTTAACCCAAGCAAATGGTGTATGTGGCTTTGGTACGAAACCAGCAGTGCTAAGAGTTACTTGAATAGGTCCTCTTGTTCCTAAATTCGCTACCTTTATAGCTAAATCAGCTATGCCTTTTAAGTCTTCCTTTGTTTCTGTGGGTAAGCCTATCATAAAATATAGTTTCACTCTTTGCCACCCATTATTAATAGCAGCCTTTACAGTGTTAATTAGATCTTCCTCACTAACCTGCTTATTAATAACATCTCTCATCCTTTGACTTCCTGCTTCGGGTGCCAGTGTCAATCCAGTCCTTCTAACTTTCTGCACTTCTTTTGCAAGTTCAATATCATAAGCATCAACCCTTAAAGAAGGAAGAGAAATGCTTACATTTTCTTTTTCAAGATTGCGATTAAGATCAGTCAATAAGGAGTGTATACATGAATAATCACTGCTACTTAATGACATTAAAGAAATTTCATCATACCCTGTATTCTTATACAACTCTTTTGCTTGCTTAGTTAATACATCTTGGCTTCTTTCCCTAACAGGCCTATAAATATAGCCTGCTTGGCAAAACCTACAGCCTCTCAAACATCCTCTAAATAGTTCAATAACCATTCTTTCATGAGGTATATCTATGTATGGAATAATTGGGTTAGTAGGATAAGAAATATGGTTAAGGTCATCAATAACTCTTTTTTTAACAGTACTAGCTAAATCAGCTTTATGCTTAACTTCCTTTATAGTTCTATCTTCATTATAACTAACCTCAAACATACTTGGTACATAAATACCAGTTATTTTAGAAGCTTTGGCTAAAAATTCCTGTTTGTTACCTTTATTAGCAAGCCATTCCTTATGCAAAGTCATTAACTCTACTATTACCTCTTCTGCCTCACCAATTACAATCAGGTCAAAAAAAGGCGCGACAGGTTCAGGATTAAAGGCACATGGTCCTCCTCCAATAATAAATGGATGGCTATCATCTCTATCTTTTGTCCTAAGTGGAATGTTTGCCAATTTTAGCATATGTAATATTGTCGGATAGCTCATTTCATATTGCAAAGTAAACCCAATAAAATCATACTCTTTCAAGTCTCGCCAATACTCAAGACAAAACAGCGACAAAGCTTCTTCTTTTAAAATCTCTTCCAAATCTCTTTCAGGAGTAAAAACTCTTGATGCAAGAGCATCTGCTTGTTTATTTATTGTATGATACAAAATTTGAAAGCCTGGATAAGACATACCAATCTCATAAATATCTGGAAAAGCTAATGCTAGTTTAGAACTAATATTGTCAAAATCTTTATGTACTGCATTTACTTCATGCCCTGTATATTTAGCAGGGCTTCTTACTTTGTTTAAAATTGTTTCTATTTTTTCTTTCATTAGTAACTCCCTTGTTAATTACATCAAAACTGAATTTTCTTATATCTCATTCCAATATTAAGAATTATTGCCAGTGCTATCGAATTTGCTAGAAATGAAGAACCACCTAAACTAATGAAAGGCAATGGTAATCCAGTAACAGGCATCAGCCCCATGGTCATGCCTATATTAACCCAAAAATGGAAAAGAAACATCCCTGCAAGCCCTGAAACCACATATGCTCCATATAGGTCTTTAGCACGCAAAGCAATTTTAAATGATCTATAGATTAAGATTGTCATTAGCACTATTACTAAGCCAGCACCAATTATACCTAATCCTTCGCCTATTGCTGAAAAAATGAAGTCTGTATATTGCTCAGGTATGAATCTCAAACTTGTCATGCTATCAGGTACAAATAAGCCTTTTCCTGAAAAATCAAAAACATATGCTCCAGTCTCGCTAAAAAATGTCCAATTACCTGAACCAATAGCTATTCGTGATTGAATAACATTATAGGCAGCACCTAAAGGATCTAATTCTGGATTAAAAAAGGTTAATATTCTATTTCTTTGATAATCTTTAAGCATACCCCAAATAATCGGGATTGAAATCATAAATAATGCTCCAGCACTTGCAATATATTTCCACGATATACCTGCCATAAAAAGCATGACAATAATAGCAAATAGCAAAACTAAGGCTGTGCCTAAATCTGGCTGAAGGTAAATTAAAAACATCGGTATTGCTGCTATGATTAAAGCCAATATTAAGGTAGTAATTTTATCTATCTCATTTCTTCTAGACACGAGAAATTTTGAAAAACCTAATACTAAAAATATTTTTGCAAATTCAGAAGGCTGTATAGATCTTCCAGCAATATATATCCATCTTGTGGAACCTTTAATCTCTGTACCAAAAATCAATACTGCTATTAATGTTAAAATACCTACTCCATACAATATATAGGCTGTTTGATTGAAAGCTCTATAATCTATCCCTAAAACCAATATAAAGACGACAACGCTTAATAACATCCACACTAATTGCCTTTGCACTGAAGGGGTAAAATAACCCTCAGGAGAGCCTGTTGTAGATGCTATTGCTAGTAACCCTAATACTGATAACACAATGTAGATCAATATTATTGGCCAGTCTAAATTTTTTAATAGCTTTTTATCATAATCAAACACTTTTATCTCTTCTTCTTTAACTCTTTTATTGGCAACTTTGTGGAAAGAGTCACTCTATTTGACTTTTGTTCTACTTGCATTTCTATATCAGCTGCGTCTATATCTACATATTGTCCTACAGATTCTTGAATTTTTCTTTTAATCTGCTCCATTATTTCAGGAGATACTTTAAGACGATCTGCCATAAGAACATTGTTCAGCCTTGCTTTTGCAGTATTGCTACTATCTGACTGATTCTTTTTCTTAAACAATTGAAAAATCATTATATCACTCCCTACCTATTGCTGTGCAAAGATACTACGTAGTGATGCAATAAAACCCTTTGGTTTTTCTCTTAGCTCTATATATGGTACCTCTTCACCTAATATTCTCTGTGTCAAATTAAGCAATGCTTGTCCTGCTTTAGAATCTGAAGCTCCTATTACTGGCTCACCTCTATTAGTAGAGATAACTATACTATCATCTTCTGGTATAACCCCCACTAATTTAATAGCTAATATATCACAGATATCTTCAACACTTAACATGTCTCCTCTTTCAACCATTTCAGGTCTCAATCTATTGACAATAAGTCCTATGTTGGTTATTCCCCGAGACTCTACTAAACCGATTACTCTATCAGCATCTCTCACAGCACTTACTTCAGGGGTTGTTACAATTAGAACTTGATTTGCTCCTGACAAAGCATTCTTAAAACCTTGCTCTATTCCTGCAGGACAATCAATTATTACAAAATCATATTCTTTAGCTAACTCTATTGTTAAATCTTTCATTTGTTGCTCAGTAATAGCATCTTTTTCTCTGGTTTGCGCTGCTGGTAATAAATATAAGCCTTCATATCTTTTATCTCTAATCAAAGCTGAGTTAAGCCTACACTCTCCTTCAATTAAGTCTACTATATCAAAAACTATTCTGTTCTCTAAGCCAAGTACTACATCTAAATTTCTCAAACCAATGTCTGCATCAATCAACGCTACTTTATATCCTTTATTTGCCAATGCAGCTCCTATATTTGCTGTTGTTGTGGTTTTACCTACTCCACCTTTTCCTGATGTCACTGTAATTACTTTTCCCATTATAGTCTCCTTACTCATACATTTTATCCTTACTTAATAATACGATATCATTATTCTCTATATGTGCTATTTCTAAGTTTTCTATGGTATTAGTACCTTCTCTCTCTTTAAATACAATTAAGTCAGCAATTCTAATCTGTGCTTGTGGTGCTCTAAACTGTTTACACACAATAATAGCATTTCTATCACCAGAATACCCGGCATGAACCGTTCCTCTAATAACCCCCATAACAACAATATTACCATCTGCATGCAATTGAGCTCCAGCATTTACATCTCCTGTTACAATAATATGGCCATTAACTTGTAAGAACTGTCCTGACCTCACATTTCCAATAACAAACTCTGTAGGCATATGATTATCTTTCTTAGCTTCCATTAAATAAGACTTATATGTTGAAACTACTTTTAAGGAGTAATCCTGCTCTAAAGACTTTTTTATCATATTAAAAAACTCTTTAGGAATTGTTTCAATAGTATTACTTACTATTTTAACCTCTGAATTCTTGAAGAATTCAGGATTTTTAGATAATTTGCTTCTCATATCACTAAAAATCTCTTCTTGAGTAAATGTTGCGTTAATAAACACTTTTACTCCTTCTTTATCACCTTTTATCAATACAGATTCTGTTGCCATCCAACTTCCTCCTACTCTAATCTATCAGCAAAGTACTCATAGAATATCTCTCTTACTACAGGTCCACCAGTGCTCCCGCCAGTCCGACCTTGTTCAAGTAAAACTATTACTGCAATTTCTGGCTCATCATAAGGCGCATATGCAAAAAACCATCCATGGTTACCCCATGATGTTTCCTGGGAAGTTCCAGTTTTACCTGCTATCTCAAATGGGAATATTGGTTGACTACCTTGGTGAAATTGCCAGTAGGCAGTACCAGTATTCCCATCAATACCGCCTCTTTGCATAATAACATCCCTTAATCCTTTTCTTATTAAATCAAGAGCTTCTTTCTCCATTATGATCTCTTCTATTACTTCTGGTTTAAATTCCTCAATAACCTCTCCATCATTAGATACTACTTTAGAAACTACATATGGTTTATACATTTTTCCAACATACTTATCATCATCATTAAGCTCTGCATTTGCAATTATAGAGACAAACTGAACTACTTGTAAAGGAGAAACACTTAATGCCCCTTGTCCAATAGCTAGTTGAGCTAAGTCTGCTGGCATAGGCCTACCTTGATACAAGGTGAAAAGCTCCCTGTGGGTAGTGCTTCCAGTTGTCAAACTAACAGTTCTATCAAAACCAAATCTATCGTAATACATTTTTAGATTATCAATGCCTAGCTTTTCTCCCAAAGGGTAGAAATAAATATTGCATGAAACTTTTAGCCCTGCTACTATATCAATAGGTCCACCATGCCCAGACCTATCCCAACAATACATAGTTGCACTTAGGGGCCATGTGCCACTCAGTCCACGATATGAACCCCTACAATAAATGTGTGTAGAGGAACTAGCCACACCTTGCTCTAAGGCTGCTAATCCTATCAGTGGCTTCATTAATGAACCAGGTGGCCTTAAGGAATGTGTAGCTTTATTAATAAGTGGAGTATATCTTAAATTATATGTATCTACTTGAGCTTCAGCACTTGAATAAAAAGCATAATTATCTCTCTCTATCTGAGGCATTGATGCACTTGCTAATATTTCTCCTGTCCTAACATCCATAACTATTACTGCACCTGAATCAGGCAACATATTTTCTGGAGTTTGCCTATCACTGGCTAAAATTGATGTTTGAGCATTTTCAAGAGCCCTTAGCAAAGCATCTTCAGCAACCTGCTGTAAATTAGAATCTATAGTTAAAACAAGATCATTTCCTGCTATAGGTTCAATAGTTCCTATGTCATCGACCGGTCTACCATGAACGTTAACCTCAACTAGTCTCCTACCATCTACCCCTGATAAAGTCTCATTAAATGACCTTTCAAGACCTTCATTGCCTACTCTATCTACTTGATTGATACTTCCTAAAATATGAAAGGCATAATCTCCTAGTTTATACTGTCTTATTGGCTGAACAGATATATTAACATTAGGAAGTATAGCTCTACTTCCTTCAACTGCAGCAACTACACTCATATCTACTTCTCTGACTGTTTGACCCGCTATTGGTGCTATTTTTATTGGCTCATATCTTCTGAAATATCTTTGTGACTCAATAATATCTTTAATGTTTTCTTTTAGAACTTCTAGTGTTTCCTCTTTATTATTTTTTACATATTCTCTAAACTCATCCGCATTATCCTCTAAGTTCATGTCTTCATTTTCTAGCAGAAAATCTTCTCTTAACCTTTGATTTAATAAAAGTGGTGCTAGAAAACTTATTACTGCCTGATTTTGCTCAGCTGAAGTATAAGTAACATTAATTGTATATCCACTAATACTATTGACAATTACCTCTTCATTTCTGTCTATTATATTACCCCTTGTTGAAGGAATCGATAAAAACCTTAAACTATTGTAGGCAGCCCTTCTAGCATACATCTGGCCATCTATAACTTGCAACCAAATTAACCCACCTAATAGAAATGCTCCTACTATGAAAACTAAAGCAAGTGCGATTTTAACACGCAATGCATCAATATTATTCTCTATCATTGTATGGCCCTCTTCCAATTTAGCTTTGTTATAAATATAATTACAAGACCAATAAGGCTAT
>PWPR01000092.1 GCA_003557085.1 Clostridia bacterium
CTCTGAAAGCATAATCTCATAAGGAGTCATACCCTTTTCTCTTAAAGGAACTTTGCTTACATCTAGTTCAATTCCATTGCCTTCTCTACTGGCCATCTCTGCAGCTGATGAAGTAAGACCTGCTGCACCTAAATCTTGCATCCCAATGACAATTTTCTTAGCAAACAACTCTAAACAAGCTTCAATCAAGAGTTTTTCCATAAAAGGATCTCCCACTTGAACTGAAGGTCTTTTATCTTCAGAATCTTCACTAAGTTCTTCAGAAGCAAAAGTAGCACCATGAATACCATCTCTACCAGTTTTTGCTCCGATAAGCATTACTGCATTTCCTACTCCAGAAGCTGAACCCAATCTTATATCATCATGATTAACAAGCCCTACACACATAGCATTAACCAATGGGTTTCCTTTGTAACTATCAGAAAAGAAAACTTCTCCTGCCACAGTAGGTATGCCCAGACAGTTTCCATATCCAGCAATCCCTGCCACAACACCATCAAATAAGTATCTAACGTGGCTATCATCCAAACTTCCAAATCTGAGACTATTAAGCAAAGCAATAGGTCTAGCACCCATTGTGAAAACATCTCTGACAATTCCACCTACACCAGTAGCTGCTCCTTGATATGGTTCAATTGCTGAAGGGTGATTATGGCTTTCCATTTTAAATACCAATGCTTGACTATCACCAATGTCAACAATACCAGCATTCTCTCCAGGACCTTGGATTACTTGATCACCTTTTGTAGGCAGCTTCTTTAGCTCAGGTTTAGAATGTTTATAGCTACAATGTTCAGACCACATTACACTAAATATTCCTACCTCAGGATATGTTGGTTTTCTACCCAATAGATCGCAAATTTTTTCATAATCGCTGTCACTGAGACCCATTTCACGCCAAACTTTGTTCTTCTCTATATCTATAGTTTTCATTTGTTATCACCCCAGTGTTTCAATATTGAGTCAAAAATCAACTTGCCATCAACTGATCCTAACATACTTTCAGCAGCTCTCTCTGGATGTGGCATCATTCCACAAATGTTCATGCTTTCATTTACTATTCCTGCTATATTTTCAATTGCTCCATTAGGATTGGCACCTTTAGTCACTTCTCCATCTTTATTGACATATCTTAATATCACTTGATTGTTATCATTTAACTTTTTAATTGTTTCTTTATCTGCAAAATAATTTCCATCCATATGAGCAATGGGGATATTAAGAATTTTATTTTTATCAATCGAGTTCGTAAATGGTGTGTTAATATTCTCAACTCTTAAATTGACATGATCGCATCTAAACTTTAAATGATTATTTCTTAACATTGCTCCTGGTAGCAAACCTGCTTCCAGTAATATCTGAAAACCATTGCATATACCTAGAACATAGCCACCTCTAGAAGCATGTTTGTTAACATCTTCCATTATGTTAGCAAATCTAGCTATTGCACCTGATCTTAGATAGTCTCCATAAGAAAAACCACCTGGAATTAATATTAAATCATATTGCTTTGAGAAATTTCTATCTGCATGCCATACATAATCAGTTTCAAAACCCATAACTTCTTGGCAGACATGCATTGCATCAGCATCGCAATTTGAGCCTGGATAAACAATTATACCTGCCTTCATTACTCTACCTCTTTTAGCTCATATTTGTAATCTTCTATGACTGTGTTTGCTAAAAGTCTTCTACACATCTCATCAACTCTTTCCTTGGCTACTTCCATGTTGCTTGCATCCAGTTCCAAAATCATATACTTACCTACTTTAACTTCCTCAACCTCTGAATATCCTAAAGTATGTAAAGAGTTAACTACAGCACCACCTTGAGGGTCTAGTACTCCCTCTTTCAAAGTTACATATATATTTGCAGTGTATTTCATTTCTTTTCTCCTGTTATTCTTTTTAATGCTTCCTGATAAGCTTCTTCTACTCCGCCTAGATCTCTTCTAAATCGGTCTTTATCAAGCTTTTCCATAGTATTTGCATCCCAGAATCGACATGTGTCAGGAGATATCTCATCAGCCAGTATTACTTCTCCCTGATATCTGCCAAACTCAATTTTAAAGTCAACTAAGATAATGTCATTCTTTAGCAGCTCTTCTTTCAAAATATCATTGATTTTATGAGCATAATCTTTCATTTTCGCTATCTCTTCTTTTGTAGCTAGCTCCATTGCTAAAATATGATCTTCATTTATGACAGGATCTCCTAGCTCATCACTTTTGAGGCAAAATTCAAGTATTGGAAATGGCAGCTCTTTTCCTTCTTCAATCCCTAGTCTTCTACAAATGCTTCCTGCAGCTATATTCCTAATTATTACTTCAGTTTGAACAATTTCAACTGCCTTAACAAGCATCTCATTGTCACTTTTTAGCTCAACAAAATGATTTTCTATGCCTCTTTCAGCTAGCAGTAAGAACCAATAAGCTGACATCTTATTATTAACTACTCCCTTACCAGCTATTGTCCCCTTCTTTTGAGCATTAAATGCAGTAGCATCGTCTTTATATTGTATCCAATATCTATTATCATTATCTGTCTTAAATACTTTTTTAGCTTTTCCTTCATATAGTTGTTCTAATTTTTGCATGATTTATCCCCCTATTTAATTCCCACTCTTTTAAAAATTACATCAACGTTTTTTAAATGATATTTATCATCAAAAAACTCTTCAATTTCAAATTGAGTAAAATGACTCATAATCTCATCATCAGCTAATAATAATCCTTTGAAATGGGTTTTCTCTTCCCATGCTTTCATTGCATTTTTTTGAACTAAATCGTAGGCATCTTCTCTTGATAAACCTTTATCAATTAAACTTAAAAGCACTCTTTGAGAAGAGGTTAGTCCTTGGCTAATTGCAATATTTCTTTGCATATTCTCTGGGTATACATGGATATTTTCCATAATATCAATAAATAGATACAACATGTAATGAACAAGAGCAGTAGAATCAGGTAAAATTACTCTCTCTACTGAAGAATGTGAAATATCTCTTTCATGCCATAAAGCCATATTCTCAATACCAGCATTAGCATAACCTCTTAAAAGTCTGGCCATACCAGTAATCCGCTCACATCTTATTGGATTGCGTTTATGTGGCATAGCAGAAGAACCTTTTTGGTTTTTTCTAAACGGCTCTTCAACTTCTCTTGTTTCTGTTTTTTGCAAACTTCTAATTTCTGTGGCAAACTTTTCTAAAGAGCCACCTAATATTGCAAGTGTAGTCAAAAGTTCTGCATGCCTATCTCTTTGTAAGGTTTGAGTTGCAATCGGAGCAGGCTTAAGTCCCATTTTATTACATACATACTCTTCTACAAAAGGCGGGATATTGGCAAATGTTCCTACTGCTCCTGACATCTTGCCATAAGCAATGTTTTCTCTTGCCCTAATAACCCTTTCTATATTTCTTTCAATTTCAGCATACCAAAGAGCAAACTTTAAACCTAGTGTTGTCAACTCAGCATGAACACCATGAGTCCTGCCCATTATCATGGTATCTTTATGTTTAATAGCTTGCTTTTTGATTGCAGCTTTAAATTTATTCAATTCTAATAAAATTAAGTCAATTGCTTCTACTGTAACTGCTGATAAAGCCATATCAACTACATCAGTTGATGTTAACCCGTAATGTACCCATTTTTTTTCTGGTCCTAAATACTCCGAAACACATCTAGTAAAGGCTACTACATCATGACGTGTCTGGCTTTCAATCTCAAATATTCTTTCAACGGTAAAATCTGATTTCTCTCTTATCAAATCGACATCTTCTTTAGGGATATGTCCAAGCTCTGACCATGCTTCACAGGCATAAATCTCAATATCAAGCCACTTTTGGAACTTATTCTCTAAAGTCCAAAGCCTAGCTATTTCAGGCCTTGTATATCTATCTATCATTAGTTTTTCTCCTTAAGGTATACTTCTACTCCAACCTTTTGAAGCCTTTCATTTTTTTCTAATCCTTCTGCTGCCATTTGTGCTCTATGTGTTTTTACTTTCTCAGCTATCGTTGGATGCTTAACTCCAAGTATTTGCATTGCCAAATGAGCGGCATTCCTTGAACCATTAATAGCTACTGTAGCTACAGGAACCCCTGGTGGCATCTGAACAATTGAGTATAGGGCATCTACGCCATCTAAAGCTTTAGATGTTAGAGGAACACCTATTACAGGCAAGTGTGTGTGTGCTGCGACTACACCTGGAAGGGCTGCTGCCATACCTGCAGCTGCTATAATTACTTCAATACCTTTATCATGAGCAGTTTCAGCCCATTTACCTGTATTATGTGGCAACCTATGCGCTGAAGAGACAACTATTTCATATTCCATATCAAACTTATCTAATACATCACAACACTTTTTCATTTCTGGCAAATCGGAATCGCTACCCATAATAATACCAATTTTCATAATAATCCTCCTATAATTTGAAAATAAAAAGGATTGTAGTAACTTAATTAAGTATACATACTAATCTTAAGTATCACTGCAATCCGCTTGAGAACAATATCGACACAAACAATATAACAACTTAGTATACAATAGTCAATAAAAACGAATGAAATAAATATCTCAATTTATTATAGTTCGTATAATAATAACATTGACTGATATATACTATTTATACTAAGGTTATTCATCGTGTTGCTATTAATTTATTAATTTTAGTTCCTTCACTGCTAAACTTCATTTCATACTCTGTCATTACATTTTCTACATCTTCTGAGTGTAAGTCATAAGTATAATATTTTATATTCCACTTCTTTTCCCGTAACGTTTCTAAAGAATATTCAAAAAAAGCATTATTATCTGTTTTGAAATGAATTTCTCCATTTTTAGATAAAACTTTTTCATAGATATCTAAAAAACTCGGATGAGTAAGTCTTCTTTCTGCATGCCTTCTCTTAGGCCAAGGATCAGAGAAATTAAGTATAATCCTATTTAGTTCACCACTATCAAATACATTTAATAAATCGTTAGCATCAAACCTTAAAAGTTTAACATTGCTTAACTCCTCCTCTTCAAACTTTCTAAGAGCTCTCACTAAAACCTTACTATATCTCTCTATGCCAATAAAGTTGATATTTGTGTTCCTTTTACTTATCTGCTCAAGAAATCCACCTAACCCCATTCCTATCTCTAGCCATAGAGGATTATCATTTCCAAACAACTCTGTCCATTGTCCCTTATATACAGCTGGGTAATTAACTGTAAACATGTTTTTGTTAATTTTCTCGTTTTGGTTTTTCACCTGTCTTAATCTCATTTATATTATCACCTTTATTTAACTTGTGTATATTTTATCATATTTTTTATCACTATTTATAGCATCTTTCTTTCATATAATGCTTTATCAAAGCAATCTAAAAGAAAACCCACTTTTTTTATGGGTTTTCTATTTTTATCGATTTATTACTATTCCCACTCTATTGTTGCAGGTGGCTTGCTTGTTATGTCATATACTACCCTATTAACACCTTCTACTTCATTAACAATTCTAGAAGATATTTTGGCTAAAATGTCATAAGGAATTCTAGCCCAGTCTGCAGTCATTGCATCAGTTGAAGCTACAGCTCGCAGAGCTATCAGATCTGAATAAGTTCTTTCATCACCCATCACACCAACACTTCTTACCCCTGGTAAAACTGCAAAAGCCTGCCAAATTTCATCGTAAAGACCCGCTTTGTCAATTTCATCTCTGAAAATAGCATCTGCCTCTTGCAGTAAGGCAATCTTCTCCTCAGTTATATCTCCAATAATTCGAATTGCCAATCCAGGACCTGGAAATGGCTGCCTCTTAATAATCTCATCAGGAATACCTAATTCACTTCCTACTTCACGAACTTCATCTTTGAATAATTCCCGTAAAGGCTCTATCAAAGAAAATTCTAAATCTTCTGGCAATCCCCCTACATTATGGTGAGACTTGATCAAGGCAGCTGTATTAGTACCACTTTCAATAACATCTGGATAAATAGTGCCTTGTACTAGGAAGTCTACTCGCCCCAGCTTGTTTGCTTCTTCTTCAAAAACCCGAATAAATTCTTCTCCGATAATTTTCCTTTTCTTCTCTGGATCTGTGACTCCAGCCAGTTTAGAAAGGAATCTTTGTCTTTCATCAGCATAAATTAGTTTCATACCCATTTGCTTATCAAATGTTTCAATAACCTGCTTTGCCTCATCTTTTCTCAGCAAACCATGATTCACAAAGATACAAGTTAATTGATCACCTATAGCTTTATGTACTATTGTTGCTGCTACTGAAGAGTCTACTCCACCAGAAAGACCACAAACTACTCTTTTATTCCCCACAAGTTTTTTAATCTTGCTTACCTGCTCTTCTATAAAATAATCTAGTTTCCAATCTGCTGATAGTTTCGCTACATTGAATAAGAAATTTCCAATAATATCTCTACCTTTTTCTGTGTGCTCTACTTCTGGATGAAATTGCACACCATAAATTTTTCTATCTTTATTCATAAATGCAGCAACTGGTGTGTTCTCGGTTTTTGCAGCAACTTCAAAACCTTTTGGCATCTCAACCAAACTATCACCATGGCTCATCCACAATGAAGTATTGTCATTAACTGATTTTAATAAATCTGACTCTCCTACCTTAACAAGTTTAGCTAAACCATACTCTCTTTTTAGAGATCTTTCAACTTTACCTCCGAAGGTATCTGTAATGATTTGCATTCCATAACAAATCCCAAGTATTGGTATTTCTAAACTAAAAATCTCTTCTGTTATCTTTGGTGCATTTTCATCATAAATACTATTTGGTCCTCCAGAGAAAATAACAGCATCTGGATTGAGTTCTTTCACTCTAGCAAAATCAATATTAAAAGGTACTATCTCACAATACACATGATGTTCCCTAATTCTTCTAGCAATAAGTTTTGCCGTTTGCCCCCCAAAATCATATACAAGAACTAATTGTCGCTTCATCATCTTTCCTCCTAGCGATTTTCAAAGATTATAGCAAATTCGCAAGTACTTGCCAAGCAAAATACGAATATCTAGCTAAACTTAGATAATATCATTCAATTTTTTCATTACAATATATCTATGATTGTCACAATATTTCAGCTTGAATCCAGTAGACTCTGCTATTCTAAGTAATGAGTGCTTGGTAAAAAAAGAAATGTGGGTCATATCTCTGCGATAATGCCATTCTAAAAACTCATCTATATCGCCCTCATGAAGTAAAGTCATAAGCCCCAAATAACCGCCCACTTTCAAATGCTTATTAAAAAAGCGGAAGTACTTAAGAGGATCTTTTAAGTGTTCTATGACCTCTGTTGATGTAATAAAGTCATATATTTTGTTTTTATAAACCTCTTCTGGTGCATAAAACAAATCATAAACATCCATTTGACAATTATAGTCTCTTTCCAAAATCGTGGCTAAGACTGGCTCTGGACCACTCCCAAAATCTATTCCTTTTTCACCTTTTGTAACATATTTGAACAATGCTTTATCAAGAAAACTCTTAAAATACTCTACATACTTAATATCTTCAATGGAGTTCTCGTGGTTTTCATATATCTGAAACTCTTCTTTTGGTTCCAGTAGGTTTTTCTCGTCTTTACTGATAAAACCACATTTTTTACATAAATAGTAGTCATTATCAAATACTTTGTCAGTAAACTTTCTTGCAGTACCTTTACATATTTTACAAGTTTGAATCATTTAGAACTTTCCTAGATTAGTTCTTGATATTATTTCATCTTGAAGTGGTTCTCCTAAATCAACAAAATAGTCACTATAACCTGCTACTCTTACTAGCAAATCTGTGTATTTATCAGGATTTTTCTTTGCATCATAAAGTACTTCTTTATCCACTACATTAAATTGTATATGATGTGCTCCCATTCGAAAATATGTTCTAATTAGCCCTACTAAATTGCTAACTCCCTGACTGTTTGAGACTAATGCAGGCATAAGGCTCATATTTAGCAATGTACCTCCAGTTCTAACATGGTCCATTTTTGCTGCAGACTTTATTACTGCAGTAGGTCCATTTTTATCAGCACCCTGTACGGGTGATATTCCCTCTGAAAGAGGCATACTTGCCAATCTACCATCCGGCGAAGCTCCCATTATTGATCCAAAATAGATATGACAAGTAGTTGGCAGCATATTAATATGATACTTGCCACCTTTGGTATTTTTTCTCCCTTCTACTTCTGAGAAAAAAGCATCAAATACTTGTTGCATAATTTGGTCTGCTCGATCATCATCATTACCATAACGTGGTGTTTTATTCTGCAGAGTAAGTCTTAAAACTTCATTATCTTCAAAGTTTTCATCAAGTGCCTTGATTAGTTCATTAAGACTAATACTCTTATTATCAAATACATGGGTTTTTATTGCACTTAAACTATCGGTAATAGAACCTATCCCCACTCCTTGGATAAAAGTCGTATTATATCTAGGTCCTCCATCATTATAGTCTTTACCTTTCTTAATGCAGTCATCCATAATTACAGACATAAATGGTGCTGGACAATCTTTAGCATACATACTCTCTACAAGCTGATTACCTTTTACTTTTATATCGATAAAATGCTTCAATTGAGTTTTAAATGCATCAAATAGTTCCTCATAAGTCCTAAAGCTAGCTACCTCTCCTGTCTTTATTCCTAAGTCTTTTTTTGAAACTGGATCAAGCCCATTATGCAATGTTATTTCAAGGATTTTTGGCAAATTCAAATATCCTGTTAAAATATATGCTTCTTTACCAAAAGCACCGGTTTCTATACAGCCACTTTTGCCACCTTCTCTAGCATCTTCTATACTTTTTCCCATTCTCAACATTTCTTCTATTACCATATCTGTATTGAAAATAGAAGGATAACCATATCCTTTCTTTATTACTTCTATAGCTTCTTTTATGAAATGATCACTATTTTTAGCACTAACTTGAATATTACAGCCAGGTTGTAGCAAATGGATTTCATCTACCACTTCCAAAAGCAAGTAGCTAATCTCATTTACTCCATCTAAACCGTTTTTGTCGACTCCTCCAATATTAATATTAGTAAAATCGTTATACGTACCACTTTCTTCCGCTGTTATTCCAACTTTTGGTGGCGCAGGGTGATTGTTAAACTTCACCCAGAAGCATTCTAATAGCTCTTTTGCACCTTCTCTATTAATTACGCCTTGAACTAAATCTTTTTTATAAAATGGATAAATATGTTGGTCTAATTTTCCTGGGCTAAAAGCATCCCAAATATTTAACTCTGTTATACAAGCAAGATGAATAAACCAATACATTTGCAGAGCTTGCCACATATTTTGTGGGGCATGTTCTGGAACCATATTACAATTATCAGCAATTTTCTCTAACTCTACTTTTCTATCAACTGATTTTTCTGACTGAGCTAGCTTACTTGCATAATTTGCATATCTTTTTGCCAGTAAAATAACTGCGTCAATTGATATTTTCATTGCTTTATACTGAATTAGCTTAGCTGAAGCTTCAGAATCACTGTGAAAGTCTAGTTTTTCTATTTCTTTATCTATATCATCTCTAAAATCTTTAAGACCTCTATCGTATATTTTTCCATCCATAGCAGTATGCCCAGGTGCTCTTTGCTCCATAAACTCTGTAAACATCCCTGCATTGTAGCAATCCAGCCACATGTCTTCAATATTAGTAAATATCTTTTCTCTCATTGAGCGACCTTGCCAAAAAGGAATAATCTCGTTCTTGTATACACTTATCACCTGCTCATCTACTAAATACGGTGTTTTCTCTCTTGAATTTAAAATATTTAAATCCTCAATAGTATGGCAAGTAAGCTCTGGGTAAGTTGAGACTGCCTTTGGCGCCTCTCCTCTTTCACCAACTATTAGCTCTCCTTCACCAATATATAAACTTTTGTTTTCACATATATAGTAAAAAGCTTTAGCTCTCATAATTGGAGTATCATATTTGCCAATATTATCTTTATAAAAATCAGTTATTAGCTTAGCTCTCTCAGCTGATATATACGGTTTTGTGCTAAAGCTTAACTCTCTCAATCTCTCCACTCTTTTATTCATGTTCACCCTCCTATTTGCACAGAAATGTTGTGTTTATTAAATATTAATACAGCTTGTTTGATTTGCTCTTCTGTTGGCTCTTTCAATCCCTTAAGTGCATAATCTATCTCAAATCTTGTATGCTTATCCTCTGCCATACTGTGATAAGGCAACAAATATATCATACTTATATTAAGCTCATTGAGCAACTGTGCAATACTTTTGATATTATCTTTAGAGTCATTTAGTGTAGGTATCAAAGGAAATCTTATCCAAATATTGGCTCCCTTATCAAGCAAGTACTCTAGATTTTCGATAATTAACTTATTTCCTACTCCAGTAAGTTCTTCATGCTTTGAAATATCAATATGTTTAATATCATATAGCCATAAATCTACAAAATCTACAATTTGGGCAATAGACTCCTTGTGGGCATAGCCACTAGTATCAATTGCTACATGAACATCATTTTCTTTAAGCTTCTTTAATAAATTAACTAGTTCTTTGCTCTGACATAGAGGTTCTCCTCCTGAAAAAGTGACCCCTCCTTGTGACTCTTCATAAAAAAGTATATCTTGTTTGATAATCTTATAAAGCAACTTGGGAGTCATCAGCTCACCTACAAGCTCCCTCGCCTCGCTTGGGCATAAAGCAACGCATTTAAGGCATAAATTGCAATTATCAGACTCACATACATTATAACAAATTTTGCAATCGATACATTTCCTTTGATTAATTTGGACCTTTTGCTTAAACTCTTGGCTTTCTGGATTGTGACACCATAGACAACTCAATGGGCATCCCTTTAGAAAAACTGTAGTTCTCAGCCCTGGTCCATCATGAACTGAATACTTTTGAATATTGTAAACCATTAATTTAGACAATTTCTTACCTCAATTCTTAAAAAACCTCTCTCAATCTATAATATCACTAATTTGAACTCTAATACTACAAAAACTCTTATTACTCTGATTTTTGCTTATCTGAAAAAATTCAAATAGTTAACAACTTATTAAGTCTAAAAAAACCAAGCTTAACATCGTTAATCATTATACTTGTCTTGATTATGAGATCATTAATATCTCACAGCTCCATATACCAAAAAGCCTTTAGTTATCAAAATGATGTTTTTAGAATAAATCTGCTTTTTATATGTTTACTTATTAGTATTTTGCAGTACAATTATATTGATAGGGTGATTAAATTGAAAGCATTAATTAATATAGCAAACTTTCAAAAAGCATATGATATTATAGCAGGTAGTAAATACTATTATGAGATAATGAATAATATTAATAGTTATATTAGAACTATCAGAGATGAAGCTGATCTTAAAATTATGCTAAACTCTTATCCTTATATTAAAAACCACGGTGTTATGGTAAGTAATTTAGCTACAAGAATAGCCACTGGCCTTAACTTAGAAAAAAATCAAATACAAACCGTTACAATAGCTTCACTTTATCATGATATTTCACAAATCTTTTTTCCTCTCAAAATTCAAACAAGTTTCAACATGTACGAAGATTCTCAAGTCCAGGCTTTAACTGCTCATACTATAATTTCAGCTGAGGTCATTGGTGCCCTCTTTGAATCAAGAGATATTTACACAACTATCTTATTACATCATGAGTATTTAAATGGCAGCGGATTCCCTTTTGGACTAAAAGAAGAACAAATTCCTATTGAAGCGAATATTTTAAGATTAGCAGATTATTACATTAGCTTAGCTACAGAAAGTTACTTTTTTCCTGCTGAAAAAAAAGAAGACATTATTATAGATATATATAACAACATAAACACCTTATTTGATGAAAGGATAGTAATCGAGTTCTTAAGAGAAGTTAGAAAGGAATTAAAAAATGAAGAGACACACTTTATTGACCTTGATAAAAAGTTGAACGAATGGAGAGACAACAAAGCTAATAAAGCCATGAAGTTAAAAAAAGTTTCTAACCATAGTAAAAAGAGAGATTATGGCAAACCTATTGATCTTGTTAAATCTCTTAGAGAACAATCCGCTTATCAGCAAAAATCAATAATATAAAAAACAGAGTAGAAATTCTACTCTGTAATAATTATTCTATATTTATTCTGTTAATATTGCTTGTCTTAGATAAACAAGTCTTCCACACTTAAGTATCTATCTCCATTATCAGGTAAGATTGTAACGACAACACTACCCTCAGGTAAAGACTTAGCAATTTTTATAGCTGCTGCTACATTTGTACCTGAAGAAACTCCTACAAATAAGCCTTCTTCTCTAGCTAACCTTCTTGTTGTTTCAAAGGCAACATCATCACAAATTTCTATAACTTCATCAAAGACATCCATTTCTAATATCTCAGGAATAAATCCATCCCCAATGCCTTGCTGGCGATGGCTTGTTACTTCTTTTCCTAATAGAACAGCAGCGCAATCAGGTTCCACTGCAACGACTTTAATGTCTTTGTATTTCTCTTTCAATACTCTTCCTGTACCAGAAATAGTGCCTCCAGTACCAATTGCTGCTACGAATGCATCTAGCTCAATATCACCTAACTGCTCTATAATTTCAGTACCGGTTCCTTTATGGTGAGCTTCTGAATTAGCTTGATTAATAAACTGTCCTGCTAAGATATACTTTGGATCTGACCCTACTAACTCTTTAGCTTTAGCTTCTGCTGCTGCAAAAGTGTCAGTAATACTATCATATGAAGGTGTAAGTATAATTTCTGCACCATAAGCCTTTATAGTTCTTATCCGCTCGCTACTCATACAATCAGGCATAATAATGGCACACCCATATCCTTTAACAGCTGCTACCAAACTTAATCCTATCCCCTGGTTCCCACTTGAAAATTCAACAATTACAGAATCTTTCTTCAACACACCTTGTCTCTCAGCTTCCTCAATCATGTTAAGTGCTGGTCTTATTTTAATGCTACCACTAGGATTTAGCCCTTCTACTTTAACTAAAACAGTTCTACCTAAGTCCTTTGTAATTTTATTTAACTTTACTAAAGGGGTGTTGCCAATTGCTTCTAAAATATTAGATTTTACCATTACCTCTTCTCCTTTATCTTACTAATCGCATAAAGTCATATGTCCGTAATATAAGGTTTTACGCATATGTTTATTTTAGCATAATTTTTACCAAGATAATAATAAATTTAAGTTTAAATTTTTCTCACATTAAACACAAAAAAACAGAGCATAAATATGCTCTGCTTGAAAATTGGCTCCACAGGTAGGACTCGAACCTACAGCCCTCCGGTTAACAGCCGGATGCTCTACCATTGAGCTACTGTGGAATAAAAATAATATGGCAGCGTCCTACTCTCCCGGGACGTCTCCGTCCGAGTACCATCAGCGCTGGAGGGCTTAACTTCTGTGTTCGGTATGGATACAGGTGTATCCCCTCGGCCATAGCCAC
>PWPR01000083.1 GCA_003557085.1 Clostridia bacterium
AAGATCGATGCGATGATAAATACATGCTGTTTTCATGATATATTTATTTTACATAAGACATTAGTAATTTACCACCCATTTCTCTATAGCCATTTATCTTTTCAGCATCTTCATTAGGATATGTATTAGCAATATAAGATATAGCATTAGCAACTCTTGTTACATTACCACCGGAGGTAGTACCTGTTTCTTCTCTGTTGCTCATAAGTATCTTTTCTATAGCTTCAATATCAGATTTTGTAGCTCCTACATTAGGAAGTCTTTTTACAACATCTTCGGTTTCTACTTCTTGATCATCAGCAGTACGATAAAGATTTATAATATCATTAACACAATCATCAGAAGTTATGTAGTTAACAACATCTCTTACTATAGCAGATTTAGCTTTAGTTTCTTTCTCCATAGTATCTTGACTAAGCATAAAGTTATTCCCGGGTAAATCCATTTGTCTTCCTCTATGTATCTTTCTTAAGGCAGACTTCATAATCATACCATTAGAGCATATCTGTTTTACTATCATAAACTGAATATCTAATGCTCCTCTGCCGTAATCGGAATTTCTAAATTGGATAGCAAAATAATGGTTCTGGTCATTTAATTGAAACATATTATTTCTATTTACTACCTCAATAAAGTATCTTATACCGTCATAATATGCTTGTGATAAAACAAATCCTTTAGCAGATATTTTCTCATAAAAGGCATTAAGAACTTTCAAAGAATTGTATCTGTCATAGCTATTAGATAAATAAGCTTTCAAAGTGCCATTATTTACTCTTAAAAGTACATTCTTTTTTTGAGTAAAATCAAAATGATCATTAAGAGTTCTTGTAAATAGTTGTTTTTCCCATACATCTCCTTCGTATAGCTTATTAAGATACCTTGAAGGAACATCTAATTTAGCAGCCATTTGAGATATGCTATTGCTATGTAACAAAGCTATATCCTCTCCATGAGATGATACAGGAAAAATAAGATAAGGTTTTTCTTGTGATAATTCACTACTTTGAATATTTAATTTATTTTGTGGTAGCAAAAAGTCTTGAATATTACTAGAGTCTTTTGCAATGGCTTGAATAACACTAGATGATTCATCTATGTTAAACATTAATTTTTTGTTTTCTAAAAATTCTGTTTTCATAATTTTAAATAAAATTTAATAATCGTTAATATCTAATTCTGTTTTTCTTACTGGACAATTATAATAAGGACATTCAAAGATGCCATTAGTTACATCTTTAAAACATTGTGGTCCCGGATTAGCAACCCAACCTCCTTCATTATCTATTCTTATTTCATTGACTACTTTTCTTATATCTTCATTGAGTTCTGTTATTTCTCCTTGCTTTAAGGTATATTTAAGAACATTCTTTCTCATCATAGGTTGGTCATCAGCTATATAGTATCTAAATTCACATTGTCCGTAATCTAATATCTCTCTTATTTGTGATGTTAATGCTCTAAGGTTATTACCGGGATTTAAAGCATTATTAAGATCGTAGTCAATATCTCGTACAAGATATAAATACATTTTTGCTTGTATATGATCCATATACTTAGCATTTCCCCAATTAAACCTTCCAAAGCCTCTATCTATACTTCCTGAGTATTTAACATCTATAATTGATACAGCATATCTATCCTCTTGTGAATAATAAATAGGAACAGGAAATATATCTAATTCTCCTGATATAATAACATCTCTGTTAAGGTCAAATCTTTTATAAATTTTAATATTGGAGTTTACTTCATTGACAACAGCTTTGCCGTTACTTCTTTTTCTTAGCCATTCTTTGAATATCTCTGCTTGCTGTTCTAATCGTATCTCACTTGTTAATTTTTTCCCTGTGGTTTTATGTCTAGGAAGTCTTACTTTTCTTTCCTCATTACCGGTTATCATGTATTCAAAAGCCAAACCCTTCAAATTCTGAAGGGTAGGCTCTGTTCTTCTTCCTAATACAAATTTAACATAAATCTTTCTAGGACAACGATGTTCAATGAAGTCTCCTTTGTATAAGTACTCTTTTATTAAAGACTGACTTATAGTTATAGGCGGTTTCTTCATTATTTATCATCTGTTTTAAATCTGTTGTGAGTTATGTAATTATAAAATTTCTCTGTTTGTTCTATAACTTGATCTGGAGTTACATCTTCAAACTTTAGTTTCCCTTGTTTTGCAGCAAGTGATAAAGCTTGAAATGTAAGTTTCATTGCAGAAGAGTATTCTATACTTAGCGTTTCAATATTATCATCTTTCTTTTCTTTAATCTTAAGGAAAGCTATTTTAAGAATTTTAGGTGCTAATGCACTTATTTGATCTGTTGTTACATGCTCATGATTATTGTTAGCAAGTTCGTATAAGCTAGATATTATTACTTGAAAAAGTATAGATGCTCTTTGTGCCGGTGTTTTAGGTTTATATCCTCCTTTACTACCACCTCGCTCAAATTCTGAATGGTATTTAATAAGGTTTTTACTCCAATCCGGATTTTTAGAAGAGGTCATAACATCAACTTTGTATGATGCTACTTCTCCTTCTTTAAATTTAGGAGCATCTTCATTTTTGCTCATGTATTCTCCTTTGTCTCCATTTTCAAATTCAACATCAAAGGCATAAAGCATTCCATTAGGAGATTTGTAATCATTTTTAGGATTACGATTGCAAACTTTTACTTTGCTCTTTTTAACTTCTGTTCCTTTTGTTATAGGCATAATAAATAATATTTAAAGGTTATTAAAATATATCCAATTTCTTTATATCATCTTCGCTTATTGGTCCGTCATTATCTTTAGGAGTTTCTTTCTCTTCCTCTTTAGGTTCTTCTTGAATTTCTTCTTCTTTAACTTCTTTTTGTTCCTCAAACTCTTTTTCTAGCTTTTCTTTCTCTTCTTTAGAAGTTTCATTGTATTCTTTTATTTCGTCATCGAAATTAGTATTAAAAGGACTATCATCTGCAAAATCTTCTTTATCATTACCATCATCATTTTCGGCTTGTTTAGGAGCTTCTTTTTCTTTTTTGGTATCTTTATCCTCAGAAACATTTTCAACGCTTAAAACGTCATTTATAGTTGTTTCTACATACATATCTGTATCTTCATGAATAACTTTTTCTAAAAAGATAGTTTTTCCGGATTCTTTAGCTGTTTTATAGATATGTTCTAAAGCTTCTTTATCAAAAGAACCTATGTTGCCTAAACGATAATATTTAGCATTATAAAGGTTTATAGTAAGATCTAAAAGGATAAGTTGTCCTTCGCTCTCTGATACATTATGTTCATTAAATTGGAATCCTTTATAAGAAAAATCACTTTCACTTTCAATAACTAATCCTTTAGGTAAAGAACTATTTTTTAGTATATCATTTTTTTCATCTTCATAATCATTCATCTTCTCTTGATTAAGATCTCTTTCCTTTTCCTTTTCTTTTATCTTATCATCTATACCTTTAAAAGATTCTTTCTTATAAATTATAGCATCTATCTTAG
>PWPR01000153.1 GCA_003557085.1 Clostridia bacterium
AATCTCTCATCAGACATTGCCTGGTGGTGGTACAACTGATTATGCTGGACATATTTTTTATGATGCAATTACTAAAGGTGAATATACAAGCTTTATTGCAGAAGGAACAAAGATGGATATGATGTATATGCCAGATGCTTTAGACGCAATTATAGACTTAGCAGAAGCCGATGAAAGTAGGCTTGTTCACAGAAATTCTTTTAATATAACTGCTATGAGTTTTGCTCCTGAAGATTTAGCAAAAGAAATAAAGAAGCATATTCCTCACTTTGAAATGAAATATGATGTAGACCCAGTAAGACAAAAAATAGCTGATTCATGGCCAAATTCTTTAGATGATAACGCTGCAAGGGAACAGTGGGATTGGAATCCTAAATATGATCTTGAGTTAATGGTCAAAGATATGCTTGAAAAACTATCTAAAAAGCTAAAATAGTTATCACAAAGGGAGTTTTTGACTCCCTTTTAAGTATTTGAAAGGGATTGTTATGAAAATTAATATTGAAAGATTAAAGACTAATATGCTCGAAGTAGGGAAAATTGGTGCTTTAGAAGAAGGTATTTCAAGAATTGCTTTTTCAAAAGAGGAGAAAGAAGCCCAAAAATGGTTAGTAGATAAGTTCTCAGATTTAGGTCTTACTTCTAATATCGATAGTGTAGGAAATGCGTTTGGTTATTATGGTGGCGATAGTGACAAAGAAATTATAATTGGATCTCATCTTGATACTGTTCCAAAAGGAGGCCTTTATGATGGAGCTCTTGGCGTTTTAGCTTCTTTAGAAGTTGTTCAAACATTAAAAGAAAATAATATTAAACTCCCTTATGGAGTGAGAGTAGCTTCTTTTGTGGCAGAAGAAGGTGGGCCTGCAGGGGGGACTTTTGGTAGCAGATGCGTGACAGGAGAGATTGAAAACTTGGCTAGCGAAATTCAGCAGTCTATTGGCTTAACTATGGAAGATATCAAAAATGCAAAACTAAATAGTGAAAATATTAAGTGCTATCTTGAACTGCATATTGAGCAAGGTAATGTTCTTGAGCACGAAAATAAACCAATAGGCATAGTTACTGGTATTGCTGGTATCCATAGGTTTGCTGTTAGGATTAAAGGGCTTGCTAACCATGCAGGTACGACACCGATGGATTTAAGAGATGATGCTTTATTAAAGTCAACATATTTAATACAAGAGTTTTATCGATTAGTTGAGGAAATAGGTGGGGATTTAGTTGGAACGATTGGTACTTTAGAAATAACACCTGGAGCAATGAATGTTATACCTGGTCAGGTAGATTTAGTAATTGAAATGCGATCTATGGATTTTACCAAGACAGATATGATTATTAATAATTTGAAAGAAGTATTGAGTAGCAAGGACTATAATTTTAAAGAAATAGTTCGCAAAGATGGGGTGATTTTGTCTACTGACATGATAAACACCATTGAGATAGCGGTAAAAGTATTAAATTACCCATATAAAGTTATGCATAGTGGAGCTGGTCATGACGCAAATCCAATGGCTAAAGTGACGCCTACAGGGATGATATTTATTCCTAGCATAGCAGGAATAAGTCATTCTCCTAGAGAAAATAGTAGATGGATAGATGTAGAAAAAGGAGCTAATGTTCTTCTTAATACATTACTAAGAATAGAATAAATGGAGGGTTTTTTATGGTTGGTTATGTAGCTATTGGTGTTATTGCTGTTTTAGTACTGTTTTTTATTGGCAGTTATAACGGCTTTGTTAGACTTAGACAAAGAACTAGAGAAGCTTTTTCTACTATGGATGTTTATCTTAAGCAAAGATATGATCTAATCCCAAATATAGTAGAGACCGTTAAAGGTTATGCAGCTCATGAGAAGGAAACTCTAGAAAGAGTTGTTCAAGCAAGAAACCAAGCAGTGAGTGCAAAGAATATTGAGGACATACAAGAGAGTAATGATATGCTAACTGCTGGTCTAAGACAAATATTTGCCTTAGCAGAAAGCTATCCTGATTTAAAAGCTAATACAAACTTTTTAGATTTACAAAACCAACTTTCTAGAGTAGAAGGTGAAATTGCTCAATCAAGAAAGTATTACAATGCAGTAGTCAGAGAGTTTAATACAAGATGTGAAGTATTCCCACATGTTTTAATTGCTAATATGTTTAACTTCTCAAAAGAATTGTACTTCGAAGTTGAGGATGCATCCCAAAGAGAAAATGTTAGGGTAAGTTTTTAAAATGAAAAAAGCCTTAGGGTGTATTATTTTATTATTAATGCTTATAGGCACAATGGTTGTCCCTGCGATTGGCCAAGAGGCATTTACTATTGAAGAATATAGTGTGCAGGTAGTCGTTAGAGAAGATAATTCTTATAGTGTAAATGAGGTTATCAATGTATTTTTTACAGAGCAAAGAAGGGGAATTTTTAGAAATATCCCTACTTTTAGTAGTGATAATAAAGCTAGAGTAAGAGGTATAAAAGTTTCAGATCATCAATATAATATTACTAGTCATAGCAATTACATAGAAATAAGGATAGGTAACCCAGATGTATGGATAAGTGGAAATCAATCATATAATATCTCATATGACTTTATTGTAGGATATGACGATAACCCAGAATATGATGAGTTTTACTTTAACTTAATTGGTCCAGAATGGGACACAATCATCAAAAAGGCTAATTTTGAAATAATTATGCCAAAGTCTTTTGATGAAGAAAAACTAAATTTTACTATCGGTAGATTTGGTTCAACAAGTAGTGAAGGTGTTGACTATCATGTGGAGGGAAACACCATTTTTGCAAGTACAAATAGAGTATTGGAAAATTTCGAAGGTGTAACAATTGCTTTAGTATTGCCAGAAGGTTATTACTCAGATGCTAAACCACTTTCTGCAATTATTAATCCATATAGATATGGTTTTTACTTCTTAGCTTTGATATTTGCTATAGGTGCATTTATGCTTTGGTCAAAGTATGGTAGAAATAATAGATTAGTAGCACCAGTTCAGTTCTATCCGCCTAAAAATATGACTTCAGCTGAAGTTGGATATTTAATAAATGATACTGTTAATCCAAGGGATGTTACCTCATTAATTATCTACTGGGCGGCTAAAGGTTATCTTAAGATAGTTGAAACAGAAAATGATGAGGACAATGCTTTTGCAAGGCTAAGAAATAAGTTTGCGAAAAAAGAGTTTACTTTGATCAAGATTAAAGATTTAGATAGCTCTAAGAATTTTGAAAATATTATGTTCAAGGATCTTTTTGAAACCTATGGTGATGGAGAGCAAGTGACTTCAGAAGAATTAAAGCAGACTTTCTATGAAACTATGAATGTTGTAGTATCTCAAGTACAAGCTTATTACCAGACAGATGCTAGAGCAATTTTTGAGCCATTAAGCCTGAAGTTGAGGGTGCTAGTTTTATTCATGGGCTTTCTCCCAAGTTTTGCTTTTTTATCAATAGTTTTTGGCGTAGAACTTTATTCTCTTTTACTAGG
>PWPR01000122.1 GCA_003557085.1 Clostridia bacterium
CTTCTACAAGATAATTTCAATATCTTAGCAACCTTTTGCAGCAATTTATCACCAGTGGCATGTCCAAAAGCATCATTGGTCATCTTTAGTCCATTTATATCAATCATAAAAACTGCTATTGGATAATTATTCTCTTTTTCTAACTCTTTAGACTTTGAATCGAAATAGTGCCTATTATACAATCCCGTTAAGCTATCATGTTTAGATAAATACTCTATTTTCTTTTGCTTTTCGTTTCTTTCAGTAAAGTCTCTAAAAACTATAACAGCACCTGTAACCTCTCCAGTACTATCATGAATAGGCGCTACGCTATCTTCTATTATTAACTCCTTGCCTGATTTGCTAATTAGTATAGTGTTATCAACTAAACTAATAATCTTATTTTCTTCTATAGCACTTTTAGCAGGGTTGATTATACTCTTTCCTGTTTTCTCATCCACTATATTAAATGCTTTATCCAGCATTTCGCCTTCAACTTGTTGATAACTATATCCTGTCAGTTCTTCTGCTGCTCTGTTCATAAGAGTTATTCTACCATGTTTATCAGTTACTATAACACCATCTCCTACTGATAAAAGTGTAGCCTTGAAATGTTCTTTTTCTAAAAAGAGTAACTCTTCGACCTCCTTAGACTTTGATAAATCAACATCTATTGAAACTAGTTCAAGCTTTTCACCGATAGAGCTTAGCAGATGACTTGCTAGAACTGAAACCTTAGAGCCATCTTTTCTTACAAGAGATAACTCTTCTGAGACACTACCTTGCTTATTCTGAAAAGCTCGCTTGATATCTTTCTTAATTCTCTCTTTTTCTGGTTCTGGAATAATTAAGTCAAATAGACTTTGACCTATTGCTTCCTCTTTAGTATATCCATACAGTTTCTCGGATGCTTCATTCCAAAAAGTTACTATCCCATTTTCATCATATGACTGAACTGCAATAGATGGAACACTATTAAATAACTTTTGCATCCTTTCATGATTCTCTTGAATCTCAGTAATATCAATATGGGTGCCCACTGTCAACTCTGTTTTTCTGCCTCTATCAAAGATAGTTTTACCCCTTGAGCGTATCCAAGCATAAGAACCATCAGCTCTTCTCAGTCTAAAACTATTTTCATACATCTTCTGAAGTGATTTATTGTAGTTTACATAATCCAAAAACTCTTTTACTGCCCTTTCTCTATCTTCAGGGTGTAATAGGCTTATCCAAACATTTTCAAGATTATTGTCTCCTTCACTATAACTAATCTCTTCTTCTGTATAGCCTAGCATGCTGAAGTATTCAGGACTACACCACTGATGATTTCTGTCTGAATAATACTCCCATACCCCTGTATTAGAAACAGATATCACAGTTTTATATCTTTCCTCATTTCTTCTTGTTTCTTCTTGTATTCTCTTTCTATTTGTAATGTTTCTAGAGCTAAAAAGGATTTCTTGTTCTCCAAAATGATTTTCTATCAGCTTACCTTCTGTTTCAAGCCATACTGTTTCATTGTTTTTTGTTATCACTCTATACTCAATTTGATTTTGCTTTTCATCTAGTAATTTATAAAACTCCTTCTTAACAAACTCGATATCATCTGGATGTACTAGGTCTATTAAGGTCATATTATATAGTTCATCTGTTGAATAGCCCAATGTTTCGTGAGATTTCCCTATATATTTAAACCTGCCTTTTAGATCACTAATTGAGATTAAATCACTAATATTATCTGTTATATTTTTAAGCAGGTCTGATTGTTCCTTTATTTTTTTTTCATTAAGCTTCTCTTCTGTTATATCTTGGCACACAATTGCAAAATGGTCTTTTATTGGAGAAAAAACAATATCTCTGAAATACTTATTTAATCTTCTTGAATAAAACTCTTTTAATAATGGTTCTCCAGTCTCTCCTACTCGACATAATTCTTCAATTTCATTAATATCACGTCGCGGATTAACCTCTAAGGCAGTTTTGTTGAGCAAATCTTCTTTCTTAATTGAGGTCATTTGCTCAAACTTATCATTTATGTCTACATATCTAAAATCTACAGCAGTACCATTATTATAAATTAGTTCATAAAGTGAATATCCTAAGCACATTTGATTTATAAGCTCTTTTGATTTCTCTTCTGTATTTTCTGCTTTAATTTCTGCTTCTTTCTGCCTTGATACATCTATATGGGCGCCAACAATCAGCGTTTTACTTTTGTGCATATTTGATTTGAGCCTAGTACCCCTAGCACAAATAAAGGCATAGCTATCATCAGCCCTCCTCAACCTAAAGTATTGCTCATATAGGCTAGTAGAACCACTATTTAAGTAATTGTCAAACGCCTTAATAGCATCTCCTCTATCGTCAGGATGTAGCAAATCATACCAAACACGTTCAATACTAAGCTTTCCATCAACTATGAAATCCTTCTCATCATAACCTAGCATAGTGAAATATTCTTTACTACACCACAAGTGATCTTGATCCAAGCCATACTCCCAGACACCAATGTTTGTAGTTTCAACAGTTGATCGGAATCTTAACTCACTTTGTTTCAATGCCTCTACAGCACTAGTCATATTTGTTATCTCAGAAATCTTTGCAATATAATGTGAAAACTTGCCTTTAAAATTACTTATCTCCAGTCTATATTTAGTTTCATTATTAGAACTCAGTTCTACTATTATAGGCTCATTATTTCTCTTAACCTTTTGCAGCAAATTAGTAAAGTCTGAGTCCCCCAACTCATCAAATAATTCAAGATTTTTAATACTTTTCCCTAAAAGATTTTCTCTGTCAAGCTTAAGACTATTATTACTGCAAGATAATCTTCTTATTATATACTCTTCATCAAAAACGATAACCAAATCATGCAAACTGGATAAGCATTTTTCACAACTCATGTTGTCCTTATTTTTGAGAGTAATATATGTCTTATTATCTTTAGATATAATACTAACAAGACCAACTTTTTCTTCAAACATTACCTCTCTATCTAATATGCTACTGTTTAGTTTTTGATGTTCTTTTATTAAGTTTAGTAAGCTAATGCTAAAATCAGTAATAGCTAAGGTTTTAAGTTTTTTGTCGACAGAAAAAAACTTAGCGAAATTATCGCTCATAGCGATAATCTTGCTATTACATGTAATCATATATTCAATTCCTAAGCCTACTAATATTTCTTTCGTATAGCTTTCTCCCAAGTTAATGACCCCCTACAAGCAAGTTTGCTTGACACATTATGCATCTTTGACTTAAATATATTCTAGATAATTTAGCATGTCAAACAAATTTCAATTAACTATGAAAAAATGCTGTTTTCACATAGTTTTTAATCAAAATTTTTGACTTAATTTTTAGGACTTAATCTAATTTTTAACTTAACCAGCTTATACTAGTTAAAGTTGTCTTAGCACATACTAGTATTATCTGTTATAATACGCTTTGAAAGAAGTGTTAAAGGAGAGTATCATGC
>PWPR01000031.1 GCA_003557085.1 Clostridia bacterium
GCTATAATCGCTAAGATTGCTAATACTGCTAGCAACTCAAATAATGTGAAACCGTGATTTTTAAAGAACTTTTTCATTAAGCTCACTCCTTTAATTTTTATCTAAGTTAATTCTATCAACACTTTCTTAAATAGTAAATAGTAAATATAAGATTTGAAGTAAAGTTAAGTTATCTGACTATTTAGATAATTAAATAAAATGCTTTCATATTGCAACATTTTTCATGTTACATATTACAATCTTATACTAAACTTCCTTCTCAAACCCAACTTTCCTGTATTACTTATCCTTTTCCTTTATAACTAAGAGTAATCCTTCATCAAGTTTTATTACAACATCTTCATTTTCAATTTGATTACTTATACCCAGTGTATTACCTTGAGTAAGATCAGCTTCATCTAAATCATACTTTAGTCCCTTAGTAGTCACTCCATTAACTGTCTCGCTTATTGGTATTAGTGAGACAAAAGTTCCCTTTTTGCCACTAAAGCTGATTTCTCTACTTATAACTTCTAAGAATCTTCCTGAATCATCAATCAGTCTTACCTTGAGACCTTTTTTCACGTATTTGGGTAATAAGAAAACATTACCGAATAAATGGTCAAGACGCTTTCCTTTCAGAGCTGCTGCTACTAAAACTTCTTGATAACCTCTAGCTATACAATAATCTATCGCTGCTTCGGTATCTGTCAAATCTTTTTCTTCAGCTAACTTAACAAACTCACATTTAGTCTCTTTAATCCTCTCAATTATCCCTTTATCACAAGAATCAAGATCACCGATTACAGCATCTGGAACTCTGCCTGCCCTAAGTAAATGCTCTGCTCCTAAATCAGCAGCTACTACTAAGCTACTCTCTTTAATAATCTTTACTAATGTTGTCAGTTCTAAACATTCTCCACCTGCAACTACTAAAGCTTTCTTAATTGACATTCCACTCTCTCCTCGTAAGGAGCAGCATTAAGATTATGGCTATTATAGCTTCTGGTATCATATATGAAATATTATAGCTGGTTGAAAAAGCTATTGCTGCACTTAGTTCCATACCTTCTGACCAAAAAATGACACCTGACACAATATGGACTAAAAGTCTAGTAAATGAAGCAACAATTACCAATGCTGAAATCTTATATAAATTCTTATTTTGCTTAATAAATCCAACTATTCCTAAGATTCCATATGCTAATAAGTAGTCTAAGAAAAACTGCGCCCAATGCAAGTAATATGGCTTATACATAAAATTAATTAAACCAAAAATTGCCCCTGCAATAATCCCTGCTTTGGCTCCTCTTCTCCATGATAAGAAAAAGATGGGGACCATTGACCCTGGTGTAACCGAACCCCCATTTGGCATTGCATAAATTTGAAACATATTTAAAATTGTAGCAAGAGCGATCATAATACCGCTCTCGACTAGTATTTGAATCGATTTATTTCTCATATCCCTCTACCTCAATTATCTCTGATATTCTTTGATGATTAATTCTCTAGCTCTAGCAATAGAGATGCCCAGTTTATCAGCCAATTTGACACAATCATCATGTTCTGGCTTGATTGAAACTTGTTCTCCATTCCAAAAAGCTTCTTTAACTCTAACATCTATTCCATTAATACTTACAATGTTAATTGCCCTATCACAAATTACTCTGTCTTCTTCTCTAACTCTAAGCCCTAGAGATATACCTTCTTTCATAAGAAAGTTGATAATCTCTTTGGCATTATCATGCTTTGTTATTACAGACAGCATAATGCCTGGACGATTTTTCTTCATGATTATAGGGGTTAGGTTGACATCCAAAGCACCTTTAGTAAGTAAACTCTCTAAAATGTAACCATGCCTTTCTCCATCTACATCATCAATATTAGCTTTAATGTGTATGACTGTGTCCACCTTCATGTCCGTGACTATGTCCATGATGGTCTTTTTGGAAATTATTTTTTTTTCGCTCCCCTAAGAGTAGGCGAGTAAAGTTTGGAATATTTAAATCTCTTGTACCTGCTCCATAACCAATCTTTTTGATAGTCATCTCAGGTTGGTCAGCAAAACTATCTGCTAGTGCAACTACTATAGCAGCTCCTGTAGGAGTTACTAGTTCATTTTTTATTCCCTTACTATAGGTAGGCACATCAGCTTTAGTAAAGATTTCTAGTGTTGCTGGTGCTGGTACTGGGATGATTCCATGAGCTGCTTTGACATATCCAGTTCCAACATGTAAAGGAGAAGCAACTATTTCTGGCCAGCCAAGTTTTTCTAAAGCTATACAGCTCCCCACTATATCGATAATAGCATCCACTGCTCCTACTTCATGAAAATGAACCTCATCTAAAGTACTATTATGTACCTTAGCTTCAGCTTCAGCTAAAACTGTAAATATTTTAATGCTTTTTTCTTTAACTTTTGGACTCAATTCAGATTCTTCAATTATCTTCTTAATAGTTGTTAATCCTCTATGGTGATGGTCTTCTTCAATTTTTACATCAAATTTCAGACCAGTCACTCCATTTTTAACTACCTTTTTTGCACTTAACTCATAACCTTCTAAGTTTAACTTAGCTAGTTCTTCCTTAAGCTCATCAAAAGATACTCCTAAGTCCAATAATCCACCCACCATCATATCTCCAGCGATTCCGCTATAAGCATGTACATATAAGATACTCATTAAATATTCCTCCCAACGTGATTTATCATTGATGCAGCATAGCCAGCACCAAATCCATTGTCAATGTTTACTACTGTAATACCTGAAGCACAGCTTGTCAACATTGCAAGTAGAGCAGAAACTCCACCAAAATTAGCTCCATAACCAACTGAAGTAGGCACAGCAACCATCGGCTTATATGCTATTCCCCCTACTACAGAAGGAAGAGCTCCTTCCATACCAGCAACTACTATCAAAACCGTAGCTTCATCTAATACTTTGCGATTATTTATCAGTCTATGTACTCCTGCTACTCCAACGTCATAAAGTCTAACGACTTCATTTCCCATCAGAGCAGCAGTTTCAGCAGCTTCCTCAGCCACTGGTAAATCAGCTGTTCCAGCTGACACTACAACTATCTTTCCATGCCCTGTAATTTTTACATCCTCTTTGTAAACAATGAGTCTCCCAAGTTCGTTATAACTGGCAGCTTCTACCTTTTCTTTAACAGCTAAAAAATGTTCATAACTTGCTCTAGTTGCTAATCCTCTATCAGTTTTAGCAACTAGCTTTGAAAATATTGACATTTGGACAAAAAGTTTATCTAAAATATTTAGTGAACAAATAAAAAATCCAACTGATGAATCTTTGATGGAATGGCTTTATAATCCTAATGAAGAATTCCACAAATCTCTATCATTTTATCTTGGCTTCAAAGAAAGCGGTTCTTCATTTATTGGTTCTGATATTCTAAGCAGTAAGAATAAATTAAAGCAATCAAATA
>PWPR01000141.1 GCA_003557085.1 Clostridia bacterium
AAACCTCTCCCTTATCTAACTATTTAGTTTTCTATCTTAAATATTATCACCTTAACACAATGGGTCCTTTGTTACGCTTAGAGTACTTCAAATCTAGGGGTTTTCAGTCTAAGTGTAACTAAATTTGAATTTTGTAAAATAAATAAGCCCTGCTTATATATTTTACCACTTTAACTCGAAAAATAAAGAGATTAAAAAAAAATTTTAGTGTAACTATTACGATATTAAATTTTCTTAAGGGTGCGGAAATCAGCTAATCTAATAAAGTCCCCTCACTGCTTTCTTAAATATATCAAAAATGCTAAAGATATCTCTCTTTTATGTTTTGCCTTACCTTCCAAATAATACCTTAACAAAAGTGTTAAATCAAGGAAACCTTTATATAATTATAAACTATTTATGTAATTAGATGAAAAGTGCAAAAATCCTGCATCAATCCTTAGTTCTACGATGTTTTTTTGCATTTATTAGCAATTAAAACATAAAACTTATATTAAGTACTGAGCATTAAAGAAGCTTTGGTTAAGTTGAGTTTACTAATTGGTTTTTAGATGGATATTTGCATGTGAAAAGTCTTTGGTTAATCTGTGTGCATAAGCTTATATAACTGATCTTAGATAGAGCATTTCAAAGTTAGCTCTATCTCTTGATAACTGCCATAGTTCTTATAGCTATAATAAATAGGAGCCTTAGATCTCATGACTGTCTTCTGGCTAAACCTCTAAATACTTGTCTGTCTATTATATGCTGTTATATGTAGTAGCTAGAGTAATAAATTTAGCTACTCTCTTATTTTTCTCATGAAGCCTTTTCTATATACTTAGATTAATTACTTGCTACTGATCAAGCATTTCACAAAGTCTTTTTCTTCACTAATTGCTCTTACTATATAAACTGTATTTGATTCAACACGATAAAATATGTAGTTTTTACCTCCATAAAAATATCTGTAGTCTGTGGGAAAATCTATCATTTTACCTAGGGCTACTCCAATAAATGGGTTCTTTTTATATCATCGGTCTGTTTTAGTATTTTTTCTAAAGTAGCGTTTGATGCTTCTTCTCCATAGTTTAAAATCAGATATTTTTGAATGCCTAACAAATCCTGAAGAGATGCTGGTGAAAATTCTATTTTTGTCATAAATCAAAGTCCTAACTTATCATAAATATCTTGAAGAGACAGCCATCTCTTCTCTCTAGCAGAGCTTTCTCCAGACTCTAAACTAGCTAAAAGCTTAATTGATGCTTTAAGCACATCTAAATCTTCAAGTTTTAGGATAGCATATTCTCCTCTTCCATTTCTGGTCAAATAAACTGGACTATTCTCTTTCACTTCATTCAATACTTCTGTATAGTTCCTCAAATCCCCCTGTGTCAGATATCGGTTTTATATTTGTCATGAATAATACCTCCTTTATATCATTATAATAAACATGTGTAATATATTAAAATATTAACATGCTTTCTAGCATGTTAATATGCATCTAAAAATTAAATATCTAGAAAAATTGAAAATTACTAATCTTTTTTGGATTTAACATAACCTGAGTTTATCAAAATAGAATACTAAAAGTGGTTATTTAATCTTTCGTAAAAGAATTTACAAAGAGCTAGAAATACCAGAGTTTTTGAGAATGTTTTTTGATAAATCACATAAGTATGATTTAGACCAAATATTAAGACTACTTGTTTTTAATAGAATCTTATAACCTAAAAGTGAAAAGTAGGCATTTGAAAGTAAGGATGAGTTCTTTACGCCATTAAGTGCATTCTTAACTCAGTTATAGATCTTTAGCAAAGATGGATTCATTAAAAGACAATTTGCGGGTGCGCTTAAATAGAAAGGTCTTAGAACTTTATGGTAGAGATGCTGCTTTATTTTTTTTATCTTAGTGGCTAACTTATTCTTGCAATCTAGGAAAATTTAATAGTATATCTGTTAACAAAGTTTTCACAAGCTTAAAATTCTGCCAAGAAAACTCTCTTATCCATAATCAGCTTTACTTCATACAAGTCTGGTAAATGTTCATGCTTACTAACTTAATATTGTTGTTTGCTACTCTTATAGCCAAAATGAGACCAAAAACCAATATGCTGATTGCTATCTGTAGCTATTCACCCCCCCCCATAATGTAAATAATTATATATTAGTTTTATAAATAGGTAGATATTACCTGCTTAGATTAAATTCTTTCTCTGTCTATCATCCTTAATCCTGAATTAACATTCAAAATAAAAAGCTTATCAAAGCAAAGTTCTTACTTTGATAAGCCTAAACTAATTTTCATATTTACTTTAAAAACCCATGCCATTCAAATATAGTAACATCACCTTCATAATCTATGAAAGCTTCTCCTCTCCATTGACTACTACCATAGAACTCCTTTGCAAGTGTAAAACTACCTATATTCTTTTCTTCTTTATATAAGTTTCCTTGTAAAGAGTTTGACATTAGCCCATCTCCATAATAAGCTTTCATAACATAAGTATCATAATACTCATCATCTTTTTTGACTTCTAGCTCAGCATATGCACTTCCTGATAAATAACCATATGGGTAATATGGTCCAGCCCATTCATATCTGGTTAAGCTTGTTTCTATTTCACCTACAAGATCAAGTTCTATAACGTTTGATTCTTTATCAATTCCTGATAACCTATTTACAGTATCACCTGCCCACTCGCATTCTGGAATAGACCAGGAAAACCTTACTCCGCCTCCATTTTCATGATTAATCTCAAATATGCCTGTCATACTGTTCCATATCTCATTTTCATGTGTACCATGCCAGTGATATTTTCTTAAATGACTATAATACATTGGTAAAGTAGCAAACTCATAACCACTATTATACTCTGAGTCGTTTACGATTATATTACCCACATAATCATCTTCATTCCACCCCTTAGGGAAAATTATGCTCCCCATAAAATCACTTTCTGAAATTCCTACAGTCTCTATAGGACAATATGGTAGCACTCCATGAGTACCATACATGCCTGATAAAGATTGACTAATTACAATCATTTCACTTGATGTTAAGTTTAGAAATGAAGGCAGCTCATGACTTATTTTCCCTTCATCATCAGAAGAAACTGTCCATGAGTATATAGTTATTCCAGATGCTCTACCATCTACATATTCACCACACAAAACATCGATGGAATACTCCTCGTTAGCTTGCAAATCATAAACTGTTACTTCATAGGAACTAATGAAGTTTGCAATCTCAGAATCCCAATATCTTACTACATTGACCCAGATGTTGGCAGGTACAGTTAGGTATAACTTTGCTTGTAAATTATCAGGGTTGCAAAAACCATCTTCCAAAAGCAACTGCCCATATAGTATATACATGCCAGTACGACTAGTATCAAAACTATTGTCTTCTAAACTCCAATCTACATTGAAGTATTCATATGTGCCATCATCTAGCAAAACTTTAACTGATCCGGGTAGCGAGTCAATCAGATCATCTACAGAGCTATTATGCTTAATATTAATATATTGACTGAAAACTCTTTCTAGTACAATATCTTTTTCCACAAGACCAAGTTCCTGCTCTAAAACTAAAATTCTAGCCTCCAGAGCATTATTTAGATTAATTAACTCATCTAACTCAATCTCAACCAGCTCTTTTACAAGTGCTTGTATCTCTTCATATGAATATGTATCTCCTGCTGGTCCTTGTGGCCCAGTTGGTCCAGTTTTGTTCCATGAAATTAAACTCTCGTTATTTCTTATTTCCCCATCTTCTACAATCCGTAGAGCACCTGTGACTCTATTATATGCTGCAGTAATAACATTATTATCTTCATGCTGAGTGTTAGCAAAGCTTGCAATCAAACTAGTAATTAGCATCAAACCGATAAAAAGAGTTACATACATGTTAATACGCTTTTTCAACTATTAGCTCCCCCTTCTATAATTGCAGTCATCTTAAAAAAGTGCATCTAGACATCTTAAGCTACTAACACTTTAGAGAAATGTTTATAATAAGTACATCAACATAGAGCTAATTAACAAAAAGTAGCTACCATCTCATTTAACTAGAATCATCTAATCGAAACGGCAGCTAATCTTCACGTCTATATTTATTTAAATACTAACAATAATTATATCTTGGTTACTAATATAAAGCTTTAAGTTAAGCCTTATTGAAATGCTATAAGTATAGTAGAAAGCAAAAATCTTGCCTTAATTATACTACAATCAGAGTAATTAAAGAAGTAATTCATCATATTAACTTATTAAAGTTTATGGAGCATCATTTAGTAATACAATAAACTTCTTTTTCATGTACAATCCCTTCCCATGTTTGCTATTTAGAAATGCCAAAATATCAAAACCACTGATTTAAGAATTTGGTATAGATCTACTAACATCCGTGACTCATAAAAGAAAACTTCTTGAAAACGCAAATAATCCTTAAGTAAGTACCATCTCACTTAAGGATTATTAAAACATTTAACTTCCAGGCTTATCTATCATAATGCCAAAGTGTATTAAACTTCCCTCATCAGGAATCTCGCCTCTTACTTCTTCAGGAACCATATCATAATATTGAGTTGCTCCACCTCTGATTCCAAGCACAACCATCACACCACCTGTAGCCTCATAAGCATCTATCAGTTTTTGCTCAAAAGCATCTATAGCTTCAGGGTCTGTATAGTCAATATCAATAGAAAACAAAAGCTCATAAAGTTCAGTTTGCAAGAAAAAGATGTCGGGCACAGCTTCAAACTCTAATCTTGCTTCAAATATAGGCATATTATTGTAGTACACAAAAATATCATCTAATGGCTTATCAGTAACATACGAATAAAAACCGTCTGCATCACTGGCATGAATAACCTTCAAATCTCCTTGCAGACTTAAGTTTGTACCAGGGACCTTGTCGGTAGAACCTGGAGTCTCGTCACTTCCTGATGGTGTGTCATCTCTTACCCCACCAGGATCATCACTTTCTGGTTGAGCGTCGTTACTACATCCAGCAATACTAAAAACTAGTAGTAAAATAGCAAAAACTGTTATTAATTTTATCAAATGTCTTCTTCTCATGATGTTCTCCTTTTCTTCTTTTACTAACTGTCTATGTAATTTGCAAGTCTTCTTCTTTGCATATACATGACAACCTCTACTCTTATATAATACCACATTTTTATATCAATATACTAATAAGTTAGTGTCTATATAGAAGATGACACTATAATACCTTTACAATACAACGGTACTCTATATAGCTCTTTTATTTCTTCTCTAGTCCATACATAACTTACACAAAGCCTTGTGATTAAACAAGATAAACAAATAGTTTTATAAACAAAATATTTTCTTGTATCTATTCTCATACTAATGCATAATGATATATGCATATATGTATACAAAATACAGGAAAGAAGGGCTTCTTATGCAACTAATCACAGCTTTTTTAGAGAGAGACACCGACCTACTAAAAGATGAGTCTAGAATGAGTGGCTATGCAGATAGTTTGTCTTTTCCTCGGTCAACAGAAGAAGTCTCTAAGATTCTAAAATCAACCAATGAGAAAGTAACTGTTCAAGGCAATCGCACTGGGCTAACTGGCGGTGCTGTTCCTTATGGTGGACATATACTTAATATAACAAGAATGACTGAAATATTTTCAGTAGAAGATAACATTGTGCACTGTCAAGCAGGGCTATTATTATCTGACTTAACAAAATATTTAAAAGAATTCAATCTTTTTTTACCTCCAGATCCAACTGAGAAATCTGCTTGTTTAGGTGGAATGGTCGCTTGCAATGCTTCTGGAGCAAGAACTTTACGCTATGGCCCCTTTAGACCCTGGGTCTTGGGCTTAACCATAGTTTTGCCTGATGGCGAAATAGTTGAACTTGAGCGAGGAGAAGTTTTTGCAAATGGCTATGACTTTAAACTAAAAACCCAAAGTGGCAAAGTTATAAGTGCGAGCTTGCCAGAATATCAGATGCCTCAAGTGAAAAATGCAGCAGGACTATATATTCATGAAGATATGGACTTGATCGACTTGTTTATCGGTTCTGAGGGAGTATTAGGTGTTATTACAGAAATTAAGCTTAAAGTCATCCGTCTTCCAGAAAAAGTAGTAGCTGTAACTTCATTTTTTGAAACAGAAAAATCAGCGCTTGATTTTGTTGATATGTCTAGAAATAGCAATGTTCATCCTGCAGCCTTAGAGTATTTTGATGAGAACTCTCTAGAAATGCTTCGTAATGAAAGACAAAGCAATCCCAGTTTTATAGATTTGCAAGAACTGCCAGAGAACTATTATACAGCTGTCTATTTAGAAATACATGCTAATAGTAAAGAAGAACAAGATCAAATGCTACAAGAAGTGGCAGATATCATAACTGAATGTGGCGGCAATAGCGCTCATACTTGGTTAGCAATAACTCAGTCTGATTTTGATAATCTTCAATATTTTAGGCATGCTACACCTGAAATTGTAAATTTAACAATTGATCGTAGACGAAAAGAATATCCTAAGTTAACTAAACTTGGAACTGATATGGCAGTGCCAGATGATAGACTTTATGATGTTATGAACTTATATAGAAGTGACTTAGAGAAGGCTGGACTGGAGTATGTAATATTTGGTCATATTGGGGATAATCATCTTCATGTTAATATAATCCCTAGAAATGAAGCTGAGTATAATTTAGGCAAAGCACTTTACTTAGATTGGTCCAAGCAGATTGTCTCATGGGGTGGAACAGTTTCTGCTGAACATGGTATAGGAAAGTTTAAAATTGATTTCCTTAAACTAATGTATCAAGAAGAGACTATTAGCGAAATGGTTAGAATAAAAGAATTATTTGATAAAGACTTGATTCTTAATATTGGTAATCTTTTTAAAGTTGGTGAGAGAGTATGAAAATTATTGTATGCATAAAAACAGTGCCTGCTTCAACAAAAGTGAAACTAAATCCTGAAACAAAGACTTTGATTAGAACAGGTATTAAAAATATAATAAACCCATTTGATAATTATGCTCTAGATTTAGCTTTAAGAGTTAAGGAAAAGCATGGAGCACATATTACTGTGATAAGCATGGGAATACCAAGTTCTAAAGATATTATTCATCATGTGTATTCTTTAGGTGCTGATAAGGCTATTTTACTCACAGATAGAGCTTTAGCAGGTGCAGACACTTTAGCTACTTCATACAGTTTAGCAAGTGCAATAAAAACTTTGGATTATGATTTAGTTCTTTGTGGCAAACAGTCAACTGATGGAGATACTGCCCAAGTAGGGCCAGAGATGGCAGAAATGCTTAACGTGCCTCACTTAACATATATTTCAGACCTTAAGATGACAGATGATCCAAACTATATTATTTCGCAACGGCGTACAACAGAGAAGAACCAGCTTATTTACACTAGGCTTCCAGCAGTTTTAACTGTAGTTAAAGGCAGTACGCTTCCTCAACTACCAAGTCTGCAAAGCTATTTAACTACACTTGATAATAAAGTTGAGACTCTAACAGCTGATGAATTAAATCTTGATGATGATCGCATAGGACTAACAGGGTCTCCAACTCAAGTTGTTAAGGTTTTCCCTCCTAAGGTTAGTAAAGAAGTAAAACTTCTTAAAGGAAAGCCAAGTGAACAAGTTAAGGAACTAGTTGAGCGTCTTAATCTAGGAGGCAACTCATGAAGATATTAAAGAAAAAATGTAAAGGTTGCTACCTCTGTGTAAAAAGTTGCCCTAATCATGGCGTAGTTGTGGTTGATAAAGTTGCATCATTTACTGAAAACTGCACTTATTGTGGACTTTGTATTTCCGCTTGCCCATATAATGCCATTGTACATACTGAGAAAAATCTCATTGACTTATCAGCCTATAAAGGAGTTTTTGTTTTTGCTGAAAAAGGCCAAACCAAATTACAAGATGTTTCACTTGAACTATTGTCAATAGCTAGAGAATTAGCCACTGAACTAGACTGTAAGGTAACCTCTATTGTTTTCAATCCTAATAAGGAAGATCTCAATAAATTAAAGACTTATGGCAGTGATGAAGTACTTACTATTTCTGCTGATTTAGATAAAGATAATTTACTGCAGCAAGCAATAATCTTAGCTGACATAGTAAATAAGAACAAACCAGAAGTATTCCTCCTTGGGGCAACACCTGACGGAAGATCACTTGCCCCAAGAGTCGCTGCAAAACTTAGTACTGGGCTTACTGCAGATTGTACAAAACTCAGTATTTTAGATGAGCTATTAATACAAACAAGACCTGCTTATGGCGGTAATTTAATGGCACAAATTGTGTGCCCAAATACAAGACCTCAAATGGCTACTGTCAGGCCTGGAGTTTTTAGGGCTACAAAAACAGAAGTTAATTGCGATGTGAAATGGCTTGATTATGAAGTTGATAAAGATACAGGTATTAAAGTACTTGATAGGTCTTTCATCGAAAACACTTCTGACTTAGAAAATAGTGAGATAATCATAGGTGCTGGAAGAGGGGTCAATTCAAAAGAAGCCTTGGATGTTCTTTTTGAGTTAGCTGACTTGCTAGGTGGCAATGTAGCAGCTAGCAGACCCTTAGTAGATGCTAATTGGCTTAACTATGATAGACAAATTGGTCAAACTGGGAAAACAGTTTCTCCTAAACTCTATTTAGCTTGTGGCATATCAGGTGCTATCCAACATATGGCAGGTATTGGTAGAGCTGAGACGATAGTTGCTATCAACTCAGACCCAAATGCCCCGATTTTTGAGTTTGCAGATTATGGCATTGTCGGAGAAGTTATGGAAGTTATTCCTGAAATGATAAGACAAATTAGAGAAAAACAATAAGATCATAATCACCCACAGGTTTTATGTGGGTGATTTTATTTTTCTAAGACATCTTTCTTATCGTCTACTAAAGTTTTTATTTATTATTTCCCTCATTAGCTTCATCAAGTTCTAATTTATCTTTGACAAAAAGCAATGCTATAATGACAAACATCATATATGTGCAAAAAACTACACTATCATTTGCAATGCCTACTGCTAAAAATGCTAGAATACTGATTGCTAGTTCTTCTTTATATCCTTTGATTAAAGCCAAAAGCATAATACCTAGTAAAATAATCGAACCCACAAACCCAAAATTAACTAAGATATTAATATAAAAGTTATGGGGTTTATCTACTATTTGAGTGCCTATAGCAACAGCATTACCTATTATATCAATTTGCGGGAAATGTAGTGTATAAGTATCTGCACCATGGCCAAATATTGGCTTATCAAAAATTAGTGGAATTGATCTGTTCCAAATATATCCTCTAGCAGAAAAGGCTCTTTCATTAGGTATAAGATTAGCACTAGCAACTTTTACATTTTCAGCAGTTAGTGGCTCATATCTAATTGAGAACTGATTTGGCATAATAAAATGAATCCTTGTACTTCTTTCAATATCCAATTCTTTATCAAGAGCTCTTAAATTTACCTCACCGTTAACATAGCTTCTGCTAATATTTATTTTAAAATCATCTTCTAAAAAACTAAACTCATGTTCTTCATCTGTTATCTCTGGACTTACTTGCTCTCCCAGTGAGTTATATACATGCAAATCATAACCATCAGGCTCTAGTGTAATACTATTATTATTAGCTAAAGTGATAATCAAATTTGGATGCTGATAGTCAACATCAGAAAGGGTATTGTATATTGGCTCATTAATTGTAGCAACAGCATCCTTTATTTTATTATACTCGCCTCTAAAAAGCTCTGTTTGAGTTAAACCAACAAACATTAAAGCTACTACAACAGCTACAGCAATTACTCTTTTTCTGTCTACTCTAGACTTGAAAAGCTGCAAGATTATAAAGGCAAATATTGCCACTCCAACTCCAACAAAGCCTGTCGCAGATCTAGATCCTGCTAAAACTAATAGTTGGATTATTGCAAAGCCACCTAGTAGTGCTTTTAAGATCTTATTTTTTACTTCAAAAATTAAGTAAAGAGTTAGCGGAAAAGAAATAGCTACTAAAGAACCTACATAGTTAGGATTAAATAAAGTAGAATAAACCCTATCTTCAGCAAATCTAAACCTTAAGGTATCTCTCAATTGATGATAATAACTCCCTAGTATAAGTCTTCTCCCTAAATCACTTCGAAAGAAATCTTGACCCCTACTTTGAAAGACTCCAATTAGAGAAATCACTGCACTACTAGAAACAAATGCAATAATAATTTTATTAAAATCCATCTTAGTCTTAACGAAAGTATAGATGGAATAGGCAAGCACCGTATAAGACAGCCATGCTAGAGATCCTTCAAATCTATCTAAATAACCAAAAAAAGCTACATCTTTAAGTTCCGCAAAAATAAAAGAAATAATTACTGATAAAGCAAATACCCCTAAAAGCTTTTCAAATAAATCAGGCTTAAAGTTCATGTCATCAATAACTCTATATAATAGAGCACCTAAAAAAAGAATGAATGACCCTACGGCTAATATGACAGACTTATAATATGTAAAAAAATCTGGCAAAGTCTCTGTAGGTCCATAAAGAAACTCAGCTGATGCTGGCACGTTTACTGGCTTATAAAAAACAATCAAGGGTACGATAAAAATTACAGCCATAGCAAAATATATGGCAAATTTTCTCATTCTTGCTAATTGATCTTGCTTTTTCTCTTCTAATCTCTTCTTTCTACTTTTCATATATCTAACCTCTCACACATATTATGTTGCAAAATTTACTTATATTATAGCAATAATCCTAAAGTTATCAAAGCTTAATGACTGGTTGACTATAGACTAAGCTAATATCCTATAATAGACTTTCTAGAAAAAATTTTTCTAGTCAATACTCATAACCTCTTTATTTTTTACCATTTATCTGATATAGTAGTAACTGACCTTCGATGAGAAGTTAGATGTAAGAAGCACGTCGAAGGAATTTACATGTTTTAGGAGTATTTATTAAATGACAAAAGGTACAGTAAAATGGTTTAACGACCAAAAGGGTTATGGTTTCATCACTGCTGAAGACGGAACAGATGTTTTCGTACATTATTCAGCAATCAATAAGCAAGGTCATAAGTCTTTAGCAGAAGGCGAAGAAGTTAGTTTTGAAGTAGCAGCTGGCCAAAAAGGTCCAAAAGCTGAAAACGTAAACCCTTTATAATATAGAAGTTATTAAGGCAAAAACTAAACCTAAGATCACTTTGATCTTAGGTTTTTGTTTTTTTAAAGATTTATAAGCAAATCAACTAGCTCTAGATCAAAACATGTTCCTTTTCTTCTTTCTAAAACTTTATATGCCTCTTCTTCACTCATAGTCTTTAACAGCTCATCATACTCTTGGACTATAGCTATTATTCTTGAACCAATAGGTACCTCTTCACCTTTTATTCCCTTAGGGAAGCCTTTCCCATCAAATCTTTCATGATGATGTAGAACTAAATTTGCTACTTTTGTATATTTTGGAACATTTCTAAGAAGTTGATACCCTACCTCCGGATGCCTCTTATATTCTTGTAAGTCTTTTTCAACTAGATTTTTTATATTTAAAGCACTTGCTTTTAAGGGTACTTTGACGATATCATGAAAGTATCCTGCTAAAGATATATTAAGTGTTTTACTTTTCACTTTGATTTAATTCAAGCTCTTGCGCTAGTAACTGAGCAGAATATGAGACATTTTCTACATGTTTTTTGCTACTAGGTATGATCTCATATAAACAGTGGTTTGTTTATTAAATTTTCAGTAATTCTGATAACTTCATCAATAGAAGAAGCTATTTAACTCCTCCAGCTAAACCTCTTCCACCAGCGTGAACTTGTGCTTTTACAACTGCTTTCTCTGTTTCAATTTGCCATGCACTTTTTCCATTTCTGCAATATTATCAATAACTACCCCTAAAGGTACGGAAATTCCGTTTTCTTTTAAGATCTCCTTAGCTTGATACTCATATATATTCATAAATTTGCTTGTATGATATAGTTACAGACCAAATCATACTCTCCTTCTCTTTTATAAATTTGCAAGTATTTTAACAAATATAATAATGAAGAAAAGCGCAAAAGGATAAGTTGCTCCATACCCTACAGTTACTTCATCACTATCAATAGCTTCAATAGCAGCTGCTAGCCCAGGTGTACTTGTCATACCTCCACATAAACCACCTAAAACTAAATCCTTAGGTAACTTTAAGACCTTTCTTCCAAAGAAATATCCCACTAAAATACAAACTATAGCTGTTGTTAGCCCTACGAATAAGAGAGCAAACCCAGACTCTTGTATTAAAAAAATTGCACTATAGCCAAAGTTTAGACCTACTATGGCTAAAAACATATTAAGTGATATATCCCTAATAACTGCTAATGCTTTACTATCAAAATTAAAGTCAAACACTCTTTTACTTTTTACTCCACCAAATATCAAAGAACTTACTAAAACTCCACCAGTTATTCCAAGCGAAAAATATCCTAGGTAATTACCTAGATATACTCTAACTTGCCCCAATAAAACCCCTAAGAGGCAAACAAAAGAGAATGACATTAAACAGAAACTTCCACCAATTTCATTCTTTCTTTCAATTTTTTTTAGGACTTTAGTCTTTTTTGACTTGCCAACTAATTGGACAAATAAAACTACAGCTGCTACCCCTGGTATATATGATATCGAATAACCAACTCCTATTAAAGCCTCCAGCTCAGTTACTCCTTCTACTGCTTCAAGAGCAGTTGCTAATCCTGGAGAACTAGTCAAGGCACCCACATATGTCCCTAAAACTGCAATGCTTAAATCAGGCATGACATATCTAGCAAAAATAAAGGTTGATAATCCTCCAGTCAAAGTTACTAAAATTGCTAAAAGTAAGAACTTAAAACCGTGTTCTTTTATCGTTTCCTTCATGTTCTTACCTGCAAGAAGACCTACAGCTACAATAAAGCCTATCAGGCTTAGCTGGAAGAGCACTGGTGGTACATATCTGCTGAAAGTTTCAATCTCTCCACTTCCGATTAGCAAGCTTGTTACAAAATAGCTAAAAAAAACACCAGTAAACATTACTGCTGAGCTACCTAGTTTAATTTGCTTAATACTAACTTTCCCTAGCACTTGGCCTGTCAAAATACTTACTAGAATTAATAAAATAGGATTTATAATAATTTCTTTCATTTAAGTCTCCTCAAAAAAATAATCAGCTCAAGCTGATTACACACAAAAAAAGCCTTCAATTATGAAAGGCAGTTATTATTTAACAAGGTAAATAACACCTCCTCATCCTCGTGAGTAAAACAGCATTGTTACTATTGGCAGGTCTCCTGACTTAGGTATAAAACAAGCCTTAACCCTTCCCGCATATCAGTGGT
>PWPR01000211.1 GCA_003557085.1 Clostridia bacterium
ATTTATAGGACTATCGGTGAAAAACAAATATATCAAAGTAAAACACATTATTATATTTTGATGAGTAGGGTAGAAGGCAAGCGACTAAACTTAAATGAGGTTTTAAATAATGAAAATCTAGGACATAAGTTTGGAAAGAGTATTGCTTTTTTACATAAAGCTTTAAAATCCATTGAAAATGAAAGCATATTCAAAAACTTTGATTTAGTAGCTACACTTGACTTAGTTGCTATTGATGATTTAGCTAGAAATTCTAAGTTTGATAGAGATTGGATGCAAGGTATTTCTGATAGAATTAAGACTCTAGAGCCACTGCCCAAGCAGTTAGTTCATAGGGATATTCACCTAGGAAACATCTTATTGAAAGATGAAGAGATATTCTTTATTGACTATGGTATTGCAGAAATCAACTTTAGGCTTTTTGATATTTGCTATTTTACTACTTCAATATTGATAGAGACTAGAGAAGAAGACATTGATAAATATTTCAGACTTATTCGACATGTTGTCGCGGGATACTGTTCTGTGACACCTCTAGAAGATAATGAAGTGAAAGCAGTCCCTTACATAATATATGCTATACAGTTGATTGTTATATCATATTTTCTTAAAAGAACAGAGTATCTAGATTTGGCAGATAAGAATATCAAAGCTTTAGAAATGTTAGAAAAAAATAAAGAAGCTTTCTTTAATGTTCTAGTTTAATTTGGCACATTACCTATCTGTGTTAGTTTAATATGCTAAAGAGCCTTTGCTATGGTATAATATTACTAACTTTACACGAAAGGAGAATGTTTGTGAATCCTATTGAATTTGCAATTAGTCTTGAGAAAAATGGAGAGAAGTATTATAAGGAGCAAGCTGAAAAATATAAGGGTAGTGCATTAGAGAATGTCTTTATAATGCTAGCAGAAGATGAGAACTATCATGCTATGTTGTTAGAAAATAAGCTTGTCAATAAAGAATATGAGCTTAAAGACACAGCGGTTATTGATGAGACCAAAGATATTTTCAAGAATGCTAAAGACTTTGAAGATGAAATATTTTCGCAACCTAAGCAAATAGATTTATTAAGAGATGCTCTTGATAAAGAAATGGAATCTATCAACTTGTATCAAAAGCTATATAATGAATCATCACTCGAAGAAGAAAAAGAGTTTTACCTTTTTTTAGTAAACGAAGAGAAAAAGCACTATCAGACAATTGAAGAAATTATAAAGATGCATCGCCATGCTGAAGAATGGGTAGAAGATGCTGAGTTTGGTAAAAGGGATCCTTACTAAAACTAATTAGTCCCCAATAGTTAGATTGATAATCTAACTATTGGGGACTTACTATTTACTTTGCTGTATCTAATTGACTATTTATGAATTAGTAACAAAAAGTAGTTTTTCACGTGTTAACACAAACTTAAGCAAACGCTATTGTGATTTTTTCTTCTTATATTGTCTATTCAACTTATAAATAAAGATGCCCCAGAGTAAAATGTACAATGCTAAGAGCAACATTATTGTTGTGAAGCTTTCACGCATTATTGCCAGAACAAGCATGAATACTGGGAATAATTTGCTCAAAACATCAAAAGTTTTAGCTTTTGCTTTCATTCCCATAAACTCTGCTTGTTCTTTTGTACGTTCAATGTCTTTCCTTTTTAGAAAATCTTCATTGCTTTGCATTAACTTTGACTGGATCAGTTCCCCCATGCCATGACCAAATGCACTAGCACCTAATATCATTACAATAGAGTAAATAATTGAAAAACTCTGATCTTGAGATAAAAAAACTCCAATTGCAAATACTATTATACCAGCTACAATGAGGATAAAGTTCAGCTTGTCTTTATCTGTCATATTCATCTTATCACCTCTCAAATTCTTAGCACATGGATTTTAGCTATTTAACTTATTATATCAGATTATCTAGTGTCACAAAATGCAAATGAGAATAATATACTAAAGAGGAGGTTTTTTTGTCTTGCAAAACTCTTCTGATATGATATTCTTAGAGAAGTAGAATAAAGAGGGAGCTAGAATTGGCTGGCTGAGAAAAAGAACCATAAATCTTTGACCTATAACCTGATCTGGATAATGCCAGCGTAGGGAGACAAAGCATAAAAGCACGTCCTTACGGGACGTGTATTTTTTTTGGAGGGATAATAATGTTTAAAACTCAGATGCAAGCTGCTAAACAAGGTGTAATAACTAAAGAAATGAAAATCGTTGCTAGAGATGAAAACGTAAGCGAGCAATACATCATGGAGAATGTTGCTAGGGGATTAATTGTCATTCCAGCTAACAAGAATCACAAAAATCTATATCCTCGTGGTATAGGTAAGGGACTTAGAACAAAAGTTAATGCCAATATAGGGATTTCTCAAGATGCTAATGATCAAAGTGTTGAACTAAAGAAGGCTAAATTAGCAGAAGAGTTAGAAGCAGACGCCATAATGGATTTGTCCAATTATGGCAATACAGAGGATTTTCGAAAAAAATTGATTGCTAGTTCATCATTAATGATTGGTACAGTACCCATTTATGATGCTTTAAGTCTGTTAGATAAAGAGCTAGACGAAATTGAGGCTCATGACTTTTTAGATGTTGTCTATAAACATGCGAAAGAAGGTGCAGACTTTTTAACAATACATGCTGGTATTAATAACTCTGTTGCAAACACTTACTTAAGAAACCCAAGATTAATGAACATTGTTTCAAGAGGTGGTAGCTTATTATTTGCCTGGATGAACATACATAAAAAAGAAAATCCTTTTTATGAATATTTTGATGACTTACTTGATATCTGCCTGGAGTACGATGTTACTATTAGTTTAGGAGATGCTATGAGACCAGGAGCTTTATATGATGCAACTGATGCATCTCAGATAAGCGAGTTAATTGTATTAGGAGAACTAACCAAAAGAGCTTGGGAGAAAGGTGTTCAAGTTATGATTGAAGGGCCAGGACATGTCCCATTAAATCAGGTACAAGCAAATATGGAGTTAGCAAAGAAATTATGCCATGGTGCACCATTTTATGTGTTGGGACCGATTGTCACAGATGTAGCTCCTGGTTATGATCACATAACTGGAGCTATAGGTGGTGCATTAGCTGCTTGGCATGGCGCTGATTTTCTATGCTATGTAACTCCCGCAGAACATTTAAGATTACCGACTATAGATGATGTTAAAGAAGGAATAATTGCTACTAAAATAGCTGCTCATGCTGGTGATATTGCCAAGGGCATCTCTAATGCAAGAAACTGGGATGATAAAATGTCTTTTGCAAGATCAAATCTTGATTGGCAGGAAATGTACAAACTGGCTATCGACGAAGAAAAGGCCAAGAGCTATCGTGATCAAGATGCACTAAGTGATGATAGAACATGTTCCATGTGTGGTAAAATGTGTGCTATTAGAAATGTACAGAAAGTGCTTTCTGGCGATG
>PWPR01000102.1 GCA_003557085.1 Clostridia bacterium
AACTTTGCATCTATACCAGTTATCAGAGAAGGAAACATTGTTGCCGCTGTAGGAGTGGCTAACAAGTCTGGTGATTATACAGAAGCTGACATAAACCAGTTAACTTTGTTTATGAGCAAATTATGGGAGTCTCTTGATAGAAAAAGAGCTGAAAAAGAGCTGGTAAATGAAAGAAATAAACTAGAAATAACACTGGCATCTATTGGTGATGGAGTAATATCTACTGATGAGTATGGAAAAATAGTTTACATGAATAGGGTTGCAGAGGAAATAACAGAGTATAGCAGTGAAGAAGCAGTAGGTAAAGAGTTTATTGAGATATTTAAAATACTTAATGAGAAAACTAGAGAAGTTGCTAAATCGCCAGTAGATATAGTTTTGGCAACAAAAGAAGCTGTAGAGTTAGAAGACAACACAGTATTAATTACAAAAAGTAAAAGAGAAGTGCCAATAGCTGATACAGCTGCCCCTATCCTTGACCAAGGAAACCTACAGGGTGTTGTGTTAGTTTTTAGAGATGTTACTAAAGAAAGAGAAAACTATCGAAGGATTGAGTATTTAAGTTTCAATGACCAGTTAACAGGTGTCTATAATAGGCGATATTTTGAGAAAGAAATCGAAGAGTTAGCAAGAGACAAAAACTATCCATTATCTATTATTATGGCAGACCTTAATGGGTTAAAGCTTGTAAATGATGGCTTTGGACATGATAAAGGAGATGAACTGCTAATTAAGACAGCTGAAGTTTTGATGAAGACTTCTCCTGATGAAAGTTTAGTAGCAAGGATAGGTGGAGATGAGTTTGCAGTTGCTTTACCTAACACTTCTTATGAGAGAGCTCTCGCTATAAAAGATGAAATAGAGGAAAGTTGCGAAAGAATCGACGTATCACCTTTTACACTTTCAGTCTCATTTGGAGTTTCAACTAAAGTAGCTGGCGAGAAAACTATTAATGATGTTATTAGAGATGCAGAAGATAATATGTATCATGATAAATTACATAAAAGTCCAAGTATAAGGGGTAAAACTTTAGTTGCAATTATGAGTGCGCTCTATGAAAAAAGTCCAAGAGAAGAAAAGCATAGCAAAAGTGTGAGCAACTTGTGTGAGGAAATAGCAGTTGCAATGGGCTTAGAAGCTAGAAGTGTAAACGAGTTGAAGGTTGCTGGGTTATTGCATGACATTGGTAAAATAGCAATTGATCTAAGTCTATTGGATAAGGAAGATAAGTTATTAGAAGAAGAGTGGGCAATAATTAAAAGACACTCTGAGATTGGATACAGAATTATAAGTGCAGCAAATGATATGTCTGACATTGCAAACTATATTTTGATGCATCATGAAAGGATTGATGGCCAAGGGTATCCTAAAGGATTGAAGGGTGAAGAAATACCTTATCAAGCAAAGATAATAGCCATTGCTGATGCTTATGATGCTATGATTACTGATAGACCTTATAGGAAGGCTATGTCAAAAGAAAAGGCAATTGAAGAGCTCAGAAGGTGTAGTGGTACACAGTTTGACTCTGAAATAGTTGAAGTATTTATAGCTAAGGTGCTTAGTAATGATAAGTAATAGTAAAAGAGCATATTTTGAAATTTATATGAGAGAGGCGTTAGTAGAGGCAAAAAAAGCTTATGAACAAGGAGAAGTCCCTGTAGGCGTAATTGCTGTAATAAATGATAAGATAGTTGCAAGAGCACATAATTTAGTTGAAGAAAACAAAGATCCTACAGAACATGCCGAGTTAATTATTATTAAAGATCTTGTCAGAAAATTGGAAAGTAAGAAATTGACAGATGTGAATCTCTATGTTACACTTGAGCCCTGTATCATGTGTGCTGAAGCTATAAAAAAAGTACAACTTGGTGGATTGATTTTTGGTGCATATGATGATAAACTAGGGGCAGTCGGTTCTAGATATGACTTATTAAGAGACCCAAATCATAAGACGGATATGATGGTTTTGGGAGGTATTTTAAGTGATGAATGCTCAGCTATATTGAAAGATTTTTTTAGCAATAAAAGATAGGAGAGATGGCTGAGTGGTCGAAGGCGCTCGCTTGGAAAGCGAGTGAACGTTTACGCGTTCCGCGGGTTCGAATCCCGCTCTCTCCGCCAAAGTTTAATAGAATTTTGCCGTGCTAGGTGGGGAACTAGCGGTGCCCTGTACCTGCAACCCGCTACAGCAGGATCGAAGGCTTATCATGAGGCAAGTGTTTGTAAGGATCGCCCTAAGCAAGTGGTGTTGACAGCTGAGTCTAACGCAATAGGACTCTGTGAACCTCGTCAGGTCTGGGAAGAAGCAGCGATAAGCAGACCCTCCTATGTGCCGTTGGGTAGCTTAGCTCGAGCTAACTACTTAGGTAACACTTGGGAGCAGTTGTCAAAGATAAGGGCACGGCATTTAATTTATATGGAATAGTCCATCCTAGTTAGGATGGACTATTCTTATTAAAACATGCCATTAACAAATTCTTCTAAGGTAATATTTAATAAATACAAATTAAGCTCAATTTCATTTAGCACATTAACGATTTCTGTTTTTTCATACTTTATACCTATCAATATTTCTTCAATATCAGAGATATCCTTGACTCCAAAGAAATCTCCATGCAACTTAATATCTTCAATATGTCCTTTCTTGATATCTATGTAATACTCAATCAAACCACCAGGAAATTTTTCTACATTTTCAAAGCTTGCTTTTGGTATTTTCCCATAATTCCAGTCTTTTGTAGAAAATTTTTCATCAACTAGTTTTTGGATAGCAGATGTTTCTTTAGTGCTAAACTGATACCTTCCATTTATTTTATTTAGCTTGATAATAAAACTTGAAAGAGTATCAATAAGTTCTTCTATTGTTAGTTCCCTATCTAAATGTTGATTTATAGTAGTAACGCGACTTTTTACAGACTTAACGGCTTTATCTTTGAACTTAATATCTCTAACTTTTAGGGCATTTGTAAGATCACCTATGTTCGATGACAACAAAAGTGTTCCATGATGGAGAACTTTATCCTTGTGATGATATTGAGCATTGCCAGAAAACTTCTTTCCATCAATTGTTAAATCATTTCTGCCACTAAACTCTGCATTTACACCAAGTTCATTCAGTGCTGCAATAATTGGTTTTGTAAACTCTTTAAAGTCCATTTTATTTACTCCAGTTGTTATAAAGCAAAAATTTAAGTTTCCCAAATCATGAAACACTGCTCCACACCCAGATAGTCTTCTAACAACGGGGATACTATTCTCATCGACAAAATCTTTATTTATTATTACATCGTCATTCATCAAAAGAACATAATCTGCACCTTTTTCTATTGCTTTTTTTATTCCGAAATTAACGGACTTAGCCCACCAAAAGTCTCCGTGGCCACGCATTAACATTACTTCAGGGAACTCCTTTAATACCATTTCATA
>PWPR01000071.1 GCA_003557085.1 Clostridia bacterium
GAGATCTCCCATGGTAAGCCCTGTCACTTTCCTCTCATATATCCGCCACATTTACATTTAGTTTCTCCAAACAGTTATTTGGACTTTGCTTTGTTTTGCAAGCTTATCCAGAAACTACCCGCCTAATGTGATTCGTGTTCCTCGGACCAAGATTTTGCTCTTCACGCTTTCTTCAGATTCCACTTCACAGTGGACACCCTTGCGCTTGACTAGTGGTTGGCTACTGTTTACCCCCACAGCGAACTTTCATCGCCTAGTTACAGTGCATACATGGCACACAAAAAAAGTGAGCCTAGAATTAACTAGGCTCATAAGTGTGACGAAAAACGTCATTAAAAGGAAGAGGATTTACTGTGAAATACATCACTCAAATCTCTTTTGGTACTTGTAGTTTAATGCAAGTGCTCAAAACTGTCAAGCAATTCCTTGTTTTTTACTATGATTTATTTAAATAATTTTTCTTGTTCCATTACTATTTTTATAAAGGCTTCTATTCCATACAAAATACTACCTTCATTTGGGTTGAATTTTGGATGATGGTTATAAAAATTGTCACCATCAGGATTCCCAGCGTTTAAGCCAAAAAAAGCTCCTGGTGCTTTTTGTAGGAAATATGAGAAGTCTTCACTTCCACCTAATGGCTTATCTACTTCTATAGTTCTTTCTTCACCCAAAACTTCTATTAAATAGTCAACTGAATCAGAATCATTATTCATCATTGGATAGCCAAATTTATACTCAATTTCACATTTTGCTCCCATAGATTCACTTACACCCGTGGCTATTTCTGTTATTCTTTTATGCAATAATTCTCTTGTTTCTTGACTAAAGGATCTTATTGATAGCTGCATTTCCGCTGTAGCAGGAATTATATTGGCTACTGTACCAGAATGCACAGACCCGATTGAGACAATTGCTGAATCCATAGGAGAAACATTACGACTTACAATGCTTTGTAAACCTACTCCTATATACATAGCAACAAAAACAGGATCAATTGCCTGGTCTGGAGATGCTCCATGACCGCCTTTTCCTATAATCTTTATTTTAGCACCATCACTATTTGACGAAGCTACTCCTCTTTTTACTGAGTAAGTACCTGGTTTATCAACAGGAAAGACATGAAGTCCAAAAACAGCATCTACCTTAGGATTATCCATTACACCAGCCTCAATCATAGGTAGCCCTCCTCCTGGTCCTTCTTCTGCAGGTTGGAAGAAAAATCTTACAGTACCTAACACCTTATCTTGATTTTCTTTTAAGGCAACTGCTGTTCCTAGCAAAATAGCTGTATGCATATCATGCCCACAGGAATGCATCCCCCCATCAACTTTTGACTTAAAAGGAACATCTACCTCTTCTTGCATTGGCAAAGCATCCATATCTGCTCTAAGACCGACAACCTTACCTGGCAAACCACCTTTAATAGTAGCCACTATACCTGGAAACTCAAGTTTTTCATAATCTATTTTGTGCTCTTTCAATATTTCTTCGATAAATTCGACTGTTTTATGTTCTTGCATTCCCAATTCAGGATATTGATGAAAATGCCTTCTCCACTCGATTGCTTTTGGTACTATTCGTTCTATACTTTCTTTAAACATCCTTGTCCTCCATTAACAATTCTTTATCCAAATATCGCCAATCTTTATTATTAAAGAAATCTTCCTTTTCTTGATCTGAAGTTTCCTCTAAAGAAAACAAACAATAGTCTGTCTTATGTACTGGCATCGCTTTTTTATGTGCAAGTTTAAAATCAGGATTATAATACATGAACTTAGCGACATCGATAAAGAAATACAAGCTGCCTAAGTCTTCTTCTCCTAGCTCTCTCCACAGTTTTGCCATCGTACATCCATACACTTTTTTTCCATCTTCATCTTCTATTGTTTCATCATTCAATCCATACTTAGGTAAACTTCTTGCTTTTTCATGATAAAAGTTTTCAGGAGTTAACTCTAATCCTTCTTCCAAAATAGTTTTTTTTGTCATCTCTCCAACAATTTCTCCATAGTTCTTAATTGCTTTGAGAATTAGTTCTTCTCCCTCTTCTTTTCCTAAAGCTTCGGTTATAGCTTTTGCGTAGGCTAAATGAAGCATACCTATCCGTCTACTAGCCAATTTAACTTCGTGTGCTGCTTCTTCAATAGTTATTTTTTTATCTGCCATTTTCTACTTCCTTTCATCAAATTCCTCTCTGGTATTTTACTAACTAAAAGCGTATAATATATTAAATACTTCAAGGAGGTAATTATTATGTTGATTGGTGTAATATCTGACACTCATCATCCAGAAAAAGTTAAGGATTTAGCAAAAAAAGTTCATGTCATTTTTGAAAATGTTGATTTAATAATTCATGCAGGAGATATACATAGCAATGCTATATTGAAAGAGCTAAGTAATATTGCTCCTGTAGTAGCTGTTGCAGGAAATGGCGACTCCGCTCAGATGGCCTATGAGTTAGGTCAAAACAGAGTAGTCTTTATAAATGGATACAAAGTTGGCATTGCTCATGGGCATCATGGTGATGTTTGTGACAGTGGCATAGCTCGTTCTTTTGCATGGTTTAAAGATACTGATTTGGTAATAGGAGGTCATACACATCTGCCTAGCTTTGAAAAAACAGAATATGGATTATATCTTAATCCAGGATCATGTGGAGTGCCTAAAGATCCTAGAGGATCATCAGTTGCTTTGTTAAAGCTTGATGACAAAATTGAAGCAGAAATAATCTTCCTAGAATCCGGAGCCTAGGATTTTAAATATAATAACCTCTAAAAAAATTAATATTTCCCAATGTTAAGTAAATAATTAAGATGGCAAATAGTATTAGCATAATTATCAATATTAGATGCCATCTTTTTTTGTTTTTCATTTACTTACTAATCTCAACTTCTGGTTTCCAATACAAATCTGTATCAGCAAATAGAGCTGGCATGCCTCCTGTATGTAAGAATACAATAGAGCTTTCTTTGTCAATCCTACCATCTTCAATCATGCCCATCAGACCAGCAAATCCTTTGGCAGTATAAACAGGATCTATAATGATTCCTTCTGTTTGTGCACAAACCTTTAATGCTTGTGTAGATAGCTCAGTTGGTCTTCCATAACCTTCTCCAACAAACTCATCATAAACAATAACATTATGTAACCCTTTTATATCTACATCCAATCTTGCACCTAACTCAACTAATAAATTGTTAACTTTTTCTGTTATATCATCTGCTGTTCCTGAAACACTAATGCCTATTACTTTGGCTCTTAAACCACCTAAGTGTGTGCCAAGAATCAAGCCAGCTTGAGTTCCGCCCGATCCTGTTGCACAGAAAATATAGTCTGGGTCAACTCCTTGCTCTTGGCATTGTCTAGCTAATTCAATTCCACCTTCCACATAACCCATCGCACCTAATGCATTTGAACCACCTAAAGGAATTGGGTATGTTCTAAGTCCTTGAGCTTCGTACTCTTTAGAAACTTCTTTGAGCTTTTCTTCTCTATCTAACTCCCCAGAAAAGTGCCATTTCGTATTTAAAAGTTTGTCAAGAACCATATTTCCTTGTATATCTTTGATTTCTTGTCCACCAAAAATTAGCACTGATTCTAGACCACACACTCTGGCAGCTGCAGCAGTTTGTCTACAATGGTTTGATTGTGGTCCTCCTAAAGTAAATATAACATCAGCTTCTTGATTGAGGGCATCTGCCATTAAATACTCTAACTTTCTAACCTTATTTCCTCCTAAAGCAAGCCCTGTTTGGTCATCTCTTTTAATAAATAACTCTTTTAAGCCCAGTTTATTACATAACCTTTCTACCTTCTGTAAAGGAGTCGGTAAAAAAGCTATGTTTACTTTTGGAACTTCTTTTAACCTCATCTAATACACCTCCAAGTTTTCATATTTTATAATTCTATTAACTATAGCTTTTTCCTGCTTATTCTTTCTAACATCTTGCTACTATTGTATAATTTACTAAAAAGCAAGGATTAATCGTTATGAAAAACCCCCTAAACATATTAAAAGAACATATAAAGACTCTACTAAAAAAGGAGCTTTGCTTTATTGATTCCTCTCTTATTGATAAGATCAATATAAGTTATAACTTTAGCTACAACTGCTTTACAACCAACTTTCTTTTTTTGCTCCCAGAAGAGAGCTTTTCCAAAGCTAAAAATCACTTGATTTCACTAAGCCTAGAAAAATATAGTTTTGAAATAAAAAACAGGCATCTTAACATATCTCTATCTGATACTTACTATCAGCAATTATTACAAGAGCTCTTAACTTTTTTGCAAACCAGAAAACCCATAACTCATTCTGCTTCTTTGCATATCTCATATAAAAACAAAGCTGAAATGGCTGATTATAGAGCTAGCACTGTTCTCAATACCCTTAAAAACATTCTTGCTTATAATGGATTTGAATCAATTATAACAATGAATATAGATAGTAAAATGCTTGTACCAATTAAAATATCTGTTAAGCACACAAATATTTATTTTGAGAAAAACATTGAAAGATCGTATATTGCCCCTTCTCTATTTGAAGAGTACTCTACTAGCTTAATTAAGCTTCTTTTACTTAAGAATTCATATAGTAGAGTTGTTAGCTTAAAGGAGTCTTCAATAAAGTTGAATACGAGAAATAAAACATATGTGACTGCTTATACCATAGCTAGAATTCTTTACATGTCTAAAACTGACTTATCAAAGGATTATATTCTTAAAAGTCAGCTTAATCAGTATTTAATAGCTTTAACAGAAATAATGGGCGATTATAAGATGAGCTTATCAGTATCTCCATATGTTGAACTATTAAATGCTTTGTCTCATGAAATCTTTACAAGCAATCTATTCTTAAACCAAGATGACATCATTTTAGCAAAAGAAATTTTTTCTTTTATTAATAATATTTTAGAAACTCCCTTTCAGAATTATTGACAATGCAATTGTTTTTGTGTATAAATGTTTTACCGAAAGGCTATTTTCATGAAATATATACTATTTATTATTTTGGGAGGATTACGAAATATGTCAAAAATCAGACCACCACGTAAAAAACAAACTTTAGATATTCCAGCAACTGCAGTGAAAATACTAAAAAAAGCTAATCGCCCCTTAATGTTAAAGGATCTTCACGAAATATTTAACTCAAAAGAAGAAGTGAAGAAGCCTGTTTCATTAAGCAACTTGCATAACGAGCTTAATTTTGATGGGAGATTTGTTTTTATAAAGAATCAAGGTTGGATTCTTAAAACTCAAGCACCTGAAGATGAAGGAAGTCTTTTAGATGATTTAGATATTCTTGAAGATGATTATGAACCTTCAAAAAAGGATTACGATTGGCTTGATGATGATGAAGATGATGAAGATGAGTTGCTAGTACCTTATGATGAAGAAGATGATATTGATGATGATATTGATGATATTGAAGATATTGAAGATCTAGAGGACATAGATGAAATTGACGAAATTGATGATATTGATGAAATTGATGACTTAGATGAGTTTGATGAGTTTGATGATTTAGATAATGTTGATGATTTAGATGATGTTGATGATTTAGATGACCTAGAAGAAGTAGACCCAAAAATATAAGAGGAGGCAAACTTGTGAAGATAACATGGTTAGGGCATGCATGTTTTTTACTTGAAAATGAGAAGGGCACAAAGTTAGTTATAGATCCTTTTAACCCTAAGATTGGTTACCCTGCCCCAGCTGTTTTTGCTGATATAATAACAAAAAGCCATGAGCATCACGACCACAATGCTGTTGACCAAGTTAAAGGAGATTTCACTATTGTATCAAGCACAGATAAGCAGCCCGTTAAAGATTTCACAATTTCTGGGCTAAAAACTTATCACGATCAAGAAAAAGGTGCTTTACGTGGAGAAAACAAAATTTTTAAGTATGAAGCTGATGGATTAACTTTGGTTCATTGTGGAGACCTTGGGCATATTCTAGAAGATGACCAAATAGCAAAATTAGGTGAAGTGGATATCTTGTTTATTCCTGTTGGCTCTGTTTACACAATTGATGGTGAAAAAGCTTATAACTTAGTAAAAAAAATTAACCCCAAGATTACAATACCAATGCATTACAAAACAGAGCAGCTTAACATAGATCTCCGACCTGTAGATGATTTTTTAAGCTTTATAGATGAGTTTCAACAAGAAGATTCTAATAAAATCGAAATTAACTTGCATAATATTAATAATTTATCACCAGTTGTTGTATTGCTTCCCCCAAAAATTAATAGTAATAGTTAAAGGCTTGCTAAGATTTTTCTTAACAAGCCTTTTATTTACTTAATTAGTTCTAACATCTCTTTTAATTGCTCTGCATAGTTTTCTTCTTCAATTTCTTTTTGAAATAAAGTTTCTCCTGAGTAACGATCCATAAAAACCATTAAACCTTCTTCTGGCGGCACTATATATATATATCTAATTTCACTCTTTTCAACTGGTCTATATTCATGTGGCAAAGACCAATGAAGCTTTGGCATGAATTCTCCTGTTGATGATACTGCTAAGACCTTTTTCTCCTCTTCAACTTCTAAAATAGGATACTCCTCAACATAGATTGAGGCCATTAGCTCCTCTGTTCTTAGTTCTTTGCTCAAGTTTATATTTAGTTCTTGATTTGTAGATAGAAACTCAAACATCTTTTGATACAGCTCATCTTCCAAGTATTGAAAGTCTTTTACCATATCTTCAAGGCTATATAGCTCTAAGTGCTTAAGTAAATTATAAAACATTTGATATCTAATTGCTTCTTCTTTAATTAAGAATGCTTTTGTAAGTGGAGATATTTCTTTTGGCAAATAGCTAAAATAAGCGTCTGCTTGACCACATCTATCTTTGCTTAATGGAGATAATTGAATCACTTTTAAGCTATCATTTAATTGAACTTTTGCTTTTTGCGTATCTTCATAATGGACCCTAAAGCTATCTCTAATTATTAGATTCAATACAAAACCGCTATTAGCTTCTGTGATTTCTATTTTGTTAACAAATGATTCTATATCTTCTTCACTTATGTCTTCATAATCACTCTCTGTTGCTTGCTCATCTTCTTCTTGACCATCTAACTCTTCACCTATTTCTAAATCTATAAATAAGCTATTAAAGATTTCTTCTCTTGGGGTGTAGCCTAAAGTATCTAAGTGCAAAATAATAAGTTGGTTATTTTTGCTGTTAGTATTTTTCCACAATTCATCCGAAAGTCTTTGTCCACTTGTCTCTGCTAATATAAGCATATTTTGATAATTACTAGGATTTTGACTTATAATATCTATATTTTCAAGGACAAGATTTTTGAAAGAATTTTCACTAGTCTTATTAATAAAAACAAGAGCAGCCTCTTCAAACTTCTGATTATACTCATTCATCATTTCTATAAGCACTTTGTCTACAGGTAAATTAATAGTCCTAAAACGCTGCAGTTCGTTATAAACTTGATCTACTACTGCTTGTTCAGGATCTAATAATAACTTAGCCACAGGTTCAATAGCACTTGGATCAAGTGATGCCCCTAAAGATGCCACAGCTTGTTGTCTTGTAAAAGGGTTTTGACTATCTAACTTCTCTATACTATCTTGAATAAACTCCTCGCCTGACAGCTGACATGCAGTAAGCACAAATAGGAGTGTAACTAAACATATTAATTTTTTCATCCCTATCACCATCCCTATCAAAGTTATAAAGATTGACGCCTTACTAGCCTAGTGGTAAAATATAATCATTAGTCGGCTAACAATTCTAAGGTTATTGATATTTGTATTATATATGATTTGCACTAAATTTGATATAAAAAGGGGTAATAATGTGTTCAAATCTTTCAAACGTCTGGGCAAATACATAAAACCATACTCAATTTATGCTATTGCTGCTCCTTTACTTATGATTGTAGCAGTAATTGTTGACCTATATCAACCTGCTTTGATGCAACAAATGATTGACATAGGTATTAGAGATGGAGACTTTGGATATGTCATGTCCATTAGTGCCAAAATGCTAATTCTTGCTGTAATAGGTTTTATAGGAATGTATAGTAGCGTAATATTATCTAATATAGCTGCCTTCAGTTTTAGTAAGGATTTCAGAAGAGACTTGTTTTCCAAAATACAGAATCTAAGTTTTAATAGCATAGATCAATATGAGACAGGAACGATTATAACTCGCCTAACAAATGACATCACACAGGTACAGGACACCTTTGGTTTAACATTAAGAATGGCTATTAGAGCTCCTTTAATGTTGGTTGGAAGTATATTCATGGCAATAAGAACTGCTCCCTCAATAAGCTGGATTATGCTAGTCATAGGGCCAGTACTCTTCTTAATTATAGCTAAACTGCTTAAGATTTCTTTTCCGTTATATACGACCTTGCAAGAAAAAATTGATACTGTAAACTCTATTGCTCAGGAAAATTTTTCTGGCATAAGGGTTGTTAAAGCCTTTGTAAAATCTGATTATGAGAAACAACGTTTTGAAAAAGCGAACCAAGAACTACAAACTATAACAATGAAAGCTTCCCGACTTATGGCGCTGTTGAGACCTTTTATGTTCTTAATAATCAATTTTTGCATTGTAGCAGTACTTTGGTTTGGCGGTAGACAAATATTCTCTGGAGAGTTAATGGTCGGTAGCATCTTAGCTTTTATTAACTACTTGTCAAGGCTTCTTTTTTCTATGATGATGATTAATATGGTGCTTATAAGAATGTCTAGAGCTGCAGCATCTACTGATAGAATCTTTGAAATGCTTGATTTAGAAAAACATATGACTAATACTTCATGCCCAATAAAAGACTTTGTATTTGAAGGCAAAGTCGAGTTTAGAAATGTTAGTTTTTCCTATGATAACTCTGACACTCCTGTTTTAAAAGATATCAGTTTTGTAGCTAATCCAGGCGAGACTATTGCTATAATGGGAGCTACTGGTTCTGGTAAATCTACTTTGATTCAACTACTCCCTAGGTTTTATGATCCACAAGTTGGTGAAATACTTATAGATGGAGTCAATATCAAAGATTTAGACTTAAATCAATTGAGAAGCCAAATTGGTTTCTCCTTGCAACAAACAAATTTATTCTCTGGAACCATTTTAGACAACATAACTTATGGTAATGAGAGAGCTAGTTTAGATGATGCTATTGAGGTGGCAAAAATAGCTCAAGCTCATCCTTTTATAGATGCATTGCCTAATAAATACTACACACAAATAGAGCAAAGAGGAGTGAATCTTTCTGGTGGTCAAAAGCAAAGAATTGCAATAGCAAGAGCTTTACTGATTCAACCAAAGTTATTAGTTTTAGATGATAGCACAAGTGCTGTGGACGTTACTACAGAAGCAAAAATTCAGAAGGAACTCCATCATCTTATGTCTAATACTACTAGCTTTACAGTAGCCCAAAGAGTTAGCACTGTTCTAGAGGCTGATAGAATACTTATCTTAGATGAAGGTCAAATTGCTGACATTGGCTCCCATAAAGAACTATTAGAAGGTAGTAGCTTATATAAAGAGATTTTATTATCTCAGCTTGGTGAGGAGGGCTTCGCATATGTCAGCTAAAACGGATAAAAAGCAATCAGATGCAAGACCGTTTGGAAGAGGTAGGGGCGGCCCACAAAGAAGGTTTAACCCTGTAGAGAAGCCAAAAAATGCTAAAAGTGCACTTTTACGACTGTGGAAGTATCTGAGAGTCGAAAAGCTAATCTTAGCTATTGTAGCGCTTTTTATTTTAATAAACTCTGTTTTGAATATTATTGCACCCTATATTTTAGGCTTAACAGTTGACACTGCACTTGAAAACAATAGTTTAGAACTGCTTGCATATTATGTAGTTATTATTGCTGTTCTATATTTCTTTTCAGCTCTCTTAGCTTTTTGTGAGCAATATATAATGATTGGAGCTTCACAAAAAGCAATCAAGCAGCTACGCCAAGATTTATTCAGTAAAGTACAAGATTTGTCTATAAACTTCTTTGACACCCATTCTCACGGAGAATTAATGAGTAGAATTACAAACGATATTGACAATATTAGCAATACATTATCTTCAAGCTTCATTCAATTAACAGAAAGTATTATCCTTATCTTAGGCATATCAATTGTTATGCTTGTATTAAACTGGCGCTTAGCCATAATTTGCTTAGTCACGGTGCCCGTTGTTATCTTTGGTATAAAACCCCTTGTCAAGAAAACGAGAGCTGGTTATAAAAAACAGCAAGTATCATTAGGAAAGTTAAATGGTTTAATTGAAGAAACTGTAAGTGGACAAAGAGTAATTAAAGCCTTTTGTAGAGAGAAAGCTGTTTTAGAAGAGTTTGATAAAATAAATAATGATTATACCTCAGCAGCTATAAAAGCGAATATCTTAGCTGGTATAATGCCTCCATTGATGAATGTAATCAGTAATCTAAATTTTATTATTGTAGTTAGTGCTGGAAGTATACTAACTTTAAGAAACCTAGCTACAATAGGAACTATAGCCAGCTTTGTAAACTATGTTAGACAGTTTAGCAGGCCGCTAAATGAAGTTGCCACTTTGTTTAATAGTTTTCAATCAGCCCTTGCAGGAGCTGAGAGGGTTTTTGAAATATTAGATATGGAAAATGAAATCATCGACACTCTAGAGCCAATAAAAATAGATAAGTTTAGAGGACACGTTGTATTTAAAAATGTTTACTTTTCCTACATAGACGGTCAGCCTATTCTAAAAGACATTAATTTTGAAGTTTTACCAGGTCAATTAGTAGCACTCGTAGGACCTACTGGTGCAGGAAAGACCACTATAGTTAACCTACTTTCTAGATTCTATGACGTGAAGCAAGGAAAAATTGAGATTGATGGAGTGAATATTAAAGATATAGAAAAAGAATTATTAAGAAAACGCTTAGGAATAGTTTTACAAGATAGCTACTTATTCTCTGGAAAAATTAAAGATGCCATTGCATATGGATTGCCTACAGCTAGTGATGAGGACATTTTGAAAGCAGCCAAAGTTGCCAATGTAGACAGCTTCATTCACCGATTGACAGATGGTTTTGATGCTATGTTAGTAAGCCAAGGAGCAAATTTGAGTCAAGGACAAAGACAATTAATTACTATTGCGAGAGCTGCATTAGTTAACCCTGATATTCTCATTCTAGATGAAGCTACTAGTAGTGTAGACACTCGGACTGAGCAAATGATTCAAGAAGCTATGCATACTTTAATGACAGGAAGGACTAGCTTTGTAATAGCTCATAGACTTAGTACTATAAGAAATGCTGATAAAATAATTGTTGTGGATGATGGAATGATAGTTGAAGAAGGAACTCATGAGGAACTTATTGAAAATAGAGGATTTTACTATGATTTATATTTTTCTCAATTTGCTTTTAATAATGCTGCTAGCTAAAAATCTCATAATTCAAAAGCTGATTAGTTGATATACTAACCAGCTTTTTTTATTTTGGTAATCTTATTATAAATTCATGATACTCATCATATTCATTTTCAACCAATTCAGCATCTACTCCTGCTTCTCTCATAGTTGAATAGGCATCATTTATTGTGTTAATAAAAATCCTTATATCTCTAATAAATCCAACTCTTCTTTTCTTCTTTTTAGCTTCGGAATTCTTTTGAGATTCTATTCTATCTATTGTTTGTTTAACATTCAAGTCTTGCTCAATTATATCTTGGGTGAGCTTTAAAATGTCACCTCTGCTTTCTAAACTAAGCAATGCTCTTCCATGTCTCTCTGTAATATGTCCTTCTGAAATTAATTCTTTTACTTCCGCAGGAAGCTTTAAAATCCTTAACTTGTTTGCAATAGTTGACTGGCTTTTACCAACTTTTCTTGCTAGCTCAGTTTGTGTCATGCCAAACTTATAAAGTACTTTATCATAGGCAATAGCTTCTTCAATAGGATTCAAATCTTCTCTTTGCACATTTTCAATTATTGCAGCTTGAGCTATTTCATACTCATCAAAATCGCGTATTAATGCTGGTATAACTTCCAAATTGGCAAGTTTTGCTGCACGTAGCCTTCTCTCTCCTGCCACGAGCTCATATATGCCTGGCTTATCAGCATGTCTTCTTACAATAATTGGTTGTAATAAACCTATTTCATCAATTGATTTAGCAAGCTCTTCTAAACGCATCTGATCAAAATTTTTCCTTGGTTGATAGGGGTTCAACATTATTTGATCCATGCGAATTTCTACAACCTTATTAGTCTTTCCACCAAAGAGATTCATTAAACTACCTCCTAAGCTATTTCTATGCCTTCTTGTAGTCTAAACTATTATATCAAAAACTTCTAAGAGCTACTAGGACCCATGTATTAATCAATAGGTCTTTTCTTTGGCATCCCTGGTCTTCTAGGGTACTTGTCTGGCGTCTTAGCTATTTTTTTTATAATAATAAGCTCATATGTTTTATCGCCCGGCAATGAATACTCAAATAGCCCTTCTACTTTACCTCCTAATGTGTTAATAGCCTTTAATGCCTTATCTAACTCACCTTCGCTATCTGTTAGCTTCATGCTAACAAAGTGCCCACCTATTTTTACTGCCGGCAAACAATATTCTGACAAAACTGACATCTCAGCAACTGCTCTAGCTGTAACAAAATCAAACTTCTCTCTATATAGATCATGACGAGAAAAAGTTTCAGCTCTCTCATGAATAGCAGTTACATTTTCTAAACTTAGCAGTCCAATCACATCTAAAAGAAAGTCCACTCTTTTTCTTAAAGAGTCAACCAAATAAAACTGTTTCTCTTGGTAAGCAATTGCTAAAGGAATGCCAGGAAATCCCGCACCGCTGCCAATGTCTAAAACTGTTTTAGACTTTTGAAAACTTTCTACCTCAGCAAGCATAAGAGAGTCTAAAAAATGCCTCTTAGCTACCTCCAACTCCTTGGTGATAGCTGTTAAATTATATTTTTTATTCTCTTCTTGTAAAAACTGATTATACCTTATCAACATGTCATATTGATCTTTATTAAGTGTGCTTTTCTTACTAATTAAATGCTCTTCTAAAAATTCTTCTATTGCACTCATCATTCTCTCCTATAACTATTTATCTGTACCATCAATACTGCTATATCAGCAGGTGAGACTCCTGAAATTCTGGCAGCTTGCCCCAAAGAATTTGGTCTTATTTCGTTTAATTTCTCTCTTGCTTCTGTTGAAATCCCTTTTTGCTCCAAGTATGGGAAGTCTTTAGGTATTAA
>PWPR01000190.1 GCA_003557085.1 Clostridia bacterium
ATGCATTTTTTGCCGGATGTATATGTGCCTTGTGAGGATTGTAATGGTACAAGGTACAACCGTGAAACTCTCCAAGTAAAATACCGAGAGAAGTCAATAGCAGATGTTTTAGGTATGACAGTAGAACAAGGATTAGAATTTTTTCAAAACATACCTGCTATTGAAAACAAGTTAAGCACTCTAAATGATGTTGGCCTAGGATATATCAAGCTTGGTCAGCCAGCAACTCAATTGTCAGGCGGAGAAGCCCAAAGGGTTAAGTTGGCTACAGAACTAAGTAAAAGGTCGACTGGGAATACTATCTATATTTTAGATGAGCCAACAACAGGTTTGCATATGGAAGATATTTCAAAGCTTCTAATGGTCTTACAAAGGCTAGTTGAAGCAGGAAATACAGTAGTTGTTATTGAGCATAATTTAGATGTTATAAAATGTGCTGATTATATAATTGATTTAGGTCCTGAGGGCGGAGATAAAGGTGGCACAGTAATTGCTACTGGCACTCCTGAAGAAGTAACAAAAATAAAAGGATCATATACAGGACAATTTTTGAATAATATCTTATAGATGATTAACAGGTGAGGAGGCTAGAAAGTGAACGAAAAATTGAAAATCAAACTTTCTTTGCTTCCAGACCAGCCTGGAGTCTATTTGATGAAAGATTCTAAAGAGCGTATTATCTATGTAGGGAAGGCAAAGTCTCTAAAAAATAGAGTACGCTCTTATTTTAATGGTTTTCAAAGCCATGATGTAAAAACTCAAGAGCTTGTGTCACATATATATATATTTGACTATATTGTGACTGACAATGAAGTAGAAGCTTTGGTGCTAGAAAGTATTCTAATTCAAAAACATCAGCCGAAGTTTAATATAAGGGTCCCCGATAATAGACATTTCCTTTATATAAGTATTGATAATGAAGAAGAGTTCCCTAAATTACAAGCAGCTTATAAAATAGAAAAAGATAAAAAGTTATATTATGGTCCTTTCCCTAACTCTTATGCGGTTAGAAACTTGATAGATGTCCTAAGTAAAGTATTTAAGTTGAGAACTTGTAATAAGGATTTTGATAAAAACAATTTAGGAAGGGCATGTCTGAACTATCATATTGGATTATGCCAAGGTCCTTGTATTGGAGCAGTAACTAGTGAAGACTATAAGAAAGAGCTAGCAAAAGCTATCGAATACTTATCTGGGGGAGAAGATAGGATAATAGCAAAACTTAAAGAGCAAATGCAAGAAGCTGCTAGGAGATTAGATTATGAGAAGGCTGCTCATTTAAGAGATGTGATAGACAGTCTTAAAGGAGTTTTACAAAAGCAAAAAATAGTTTCAGGTAGGCAAGGAGATATGGATATTATTTCTTTGGCAAGAGGAGTAGAAGACGTTTGTGTTCTAGTTTTGTTTATGAGAGATGGGCATGTTGTAGGTAAAGACGCCAACATGATGATTAATAGCGATAACAGAAAATCTAAGGAAATACTCAGTGCGTTTATTGAGCAATATTATTCTAGTCAAGAAAGTTATATCCCAAAAGAGTTAATCATTGATGGGGATATTGATGATAAAGAATTGATAGAAGACTATCTCAGTGAAAAAAAAGGCTCAAGAGTCTATCTGCATATACCAAAAAAAGGCGATAAAAAGCAGTTGGCACTTATGGCAAGGAAGAATGCACTATTGAGTGTTGAAGAACACTGGAAGAAACGTAGTGTTCATGATGACACAAGGCAAGAGACTCTTGAGGAGTTAGCTCACTTTCTAAATTTACCAAAGCCACCACAAAGAATAGAGTGCTATGACATATCAAATATACAAGGAACTAATAGTGTAGGGTCAATGGTAGTTTTTCAAAATGGAAAAGCTAAAAAAAGCTATTATAGAAGGTTCAAAGTGAAAACAGTAGATGGACCAGATGATTTTAAAAGTCTCAAAGAAATACTTTCAAGAAGAGTTGCTCGGCTTACATCTAATGATGTATCATTTAAAAATGAGCCAGACTTGATTATAATAGATGGTGGTCTTGGGCAATTAAGCTCTGTAGAAAGTATCATACATAAGCTAAACTCAACAAAAACAAGAGTTGTTAGCTTGGCCAAAAGAGAAGAGCTAATATATCAGCCCTTAAATAAAAAACCAATTAGACTCCCCAAAAACTCAAGAAGCATGTATCTAATCCAAAGGATAAGAGATGAAGCGCATAGATTTGCACTTGAGTATCACCAAAGACTTAGGAGCAGACATGCCAAGCAAAGCATATTAACTGAAATACCAGGGGTAGGAAAAGTAAGGCAGCAGAATCTTTTAGTAGAATTTAAAAGCCTAGAGGCAATAAAAAATGCTACAATAGAGGAGCTAGTACAAGTAAAGGGAATGAACACTAAAACAGCTGAGGCTGTTAGAGATTATTTTAATAAGTGAAAGTGAGAGTGTAAAGATGGCTGATGGATATAAGCTCAGATATGGTGAACAAAGAGATAATATTACATGTATTCCTAACGAGTTATGGGATCATTACTTGCCACATATAGGAGGTATTGGTGTTTTAGTTTACTCTTTCTTATACAGAATCACAACGCATAGGAGCAAAGTTGATTTTGAATATATGGCAAGTGAGTTAATGCTCCACTTTGATGATGTTCAAAAGGCAATAGCTAAGCTTATTGAAATGGAGTTATTGATTTTTTCAGGCTCTACCAATTCTATCTTAAAGATAAATGACCCAAAGGATAAAGACAAGTTTCAGCGATTTATGAAAGCAAGAGAAGAAAATACTCATACCCTTAAGAAAAAGAGACAAGAGAGAGAAGAAATAGAAGAGCATTATCAAAAAGAGGATATATTTAGTATAGTTGAAAAGGAGTATGGCAGACCATTAAGGACTGCAGAGTATAGGGCTTTATCTGTCCTTGAAGACGAATATCCTAGAGATTTAATAATAGAGGCAGTCGCAAGATCTGTGCTTAATCAAGCATTTAGTGTGCAATATGTGCAAACAATACTTCATAACTGGAAACTAAAGGGTGTTAAGAACTTAAGTGATGTAGAAAGAGAAGATGAAAGATTTTTGGCTAGTAAGAAAACTGGTAAAAAGAAGACTCGAAAGAAGGATTCAGATGAAGTTCCAGCATATTATGATATTTATGCTAAAAGAGATGAAAAGAAGTAGTTAGAGAGGGGGTCATAAATCTTGTTGCCAAGTTTTGCAAAAAGGGAGAAAAAGCAAGAAGAAGCTATTGCAAGATATGTTAAATTGCAAAAAAAATACCCAGAGTTAAGAGAGATCCAAGAGAAAATTGAAAAACTGCAAAGCAATCCAAGTGATAATCTACTAGAGGTAAAGAAGTTACTAAATGAAAAGGCAGCATTTCTTAAAAATAAAAATATCCCTCAAGACATAGATAAGC
>PWPR01000007.1 GCA_003557085.1 Clostridia bacterium
CTGAAGGAAAAGTTAATAAAGCTAAAGTTACAAAAAGAATAATGTACGGCAGTTGTTGTTTTGAACTCTTAAAGAAAAAATCACTACAGCTGAATTTTGGTACTGTATCAACTAACCTTGGAAAGAGCCAGTTTGACATTGACATTAACAGCCATATTTGATAAATAGCTCTATTGAACTTTGTCTTTCTTCTTTAGTATACATGCGGATTGCCTCCAAAAATTAGTCTACGTTTTTGTCTGCACCCCCATATGTCCATTTTATTTTACAGTTTACAGCTGCTTATAAACTTGAGAGATTATCTTATAAACCATCTAACAACTATCTACAATAATACCTTATGCAATAGCCAAAAAAACTGTCTAAGCTTTCTAGCTTAACTTGACAAATGAATTATGAAAACGATAACTATGGTTCACTAATGATTTATCAATTTTATTTAAAAGTTATATACTTGGTTACTGTTAGATTTTATTTAGTCGTTGCTAATGGTCACGATAGGTTAAAAAGTACTAACATGTTAGAAAGACTTAATCAAAAAATTAGGCGCAGAGAAAAAGTGATTCGCACATTTCCTAATATTCCATCTGCTAATCGCTTGATAGGTGCTCTACTTATGGATAAAAATGAGGAGTGGGCCCACTCCTCAAGAACATACATCAAACTTGACCATATCTAGTATTAAAAACGTTATCCTAATTTTGCACAATATTTAGGACTTGACTAATCAATCAGTTATATTATCATTTCAGACTAAAATTACTTCTTTTTGATTTATCATACACGTATTAAGCTATGTAAATCAAAATATACATTTCTATTTCTAAAAGGTGCTGGCACAGAGTATTGGAGTCTAAACTTTTCAAAGTCAGAAATTCTTTTAGAGTGATAGTATGGAGTATCAAACTCTAATCTACTATCTCTTAACCAACTTGGAACTTCTTTACTCTTCATTTGCAAATAATAATCAGTTATAGCTGCTACTTTTGTTAAAAATTCTATTTCTTCTACATTACACAGATTGATATCTAATGCACTATTTAAACTATTTATAAAATCTTTATCATCAAATTTGAGCATTTCTAACAGTTGACTTAATGCTAAATCTTCATCTTCGTAAGCAAAAAGACTCTGTATATATTTATTGCCAATCATATCCTAAATCCTTCCCCAGATATTTGATAAAAGTAATTTGTCGCTCATCTATTAACCCTCTAGGTATATATTTAAACACAATCTTCATAAGATCCTCTTTTGATTTTATACCCAGTTCTTTACAAAGCAAAAATGCATCAACAAAATCTTTAGATGGCTCAGCTCTTGCAGCTAATATCTTCATTGCAAGTAACTGTTCTGCTTTTGGTTTTAGTATCTTTAAGTTAGAATATGTTTTATATATTTCTTTCTCTTCTTTTATCAAGTATTTCAGTGGCTCTTTAATTTCTTCATTTATCCAATCATCAGATAGATTAAAAGCAAACCTAACAGTGTCTAATATATTTTTAAAAAGGCTCATGTTTACATTGTTAAAAACACAATCTACATCTTTTGTAGCTGGTCTATCATCATATACCATTGTCATAATAGATCCACCATATACAGTGATTTCTAACTGTAATTGATTTTCCTTCAAACGTTGATTGAGATACTTGAATATTTCAAGTAAATCATTTTTACTCAGAAGCTTTATTTTCTCATCTTCTCTCACAATGTCACACTCCTTTTTATTCCTTGTAATAATTATATCATATAACAAGATTTTATTTGCGTATGTTTTCCATCGGTCAATAAACCCTTTGTCACTAACTAATTATGTTAGTAAGTCTTTAATTAAATCAAAATCTAGCAGAGTATCTCTATGTCGAAAGGTTCTATGACATGCAGCTTTTAGCTCATAAAAATCAATTTTTCTTCTTTTAAAACGATGTAAAAGATGTATATCATAGAAATCTTTATTTCTACTGTTTAGAAACCCTTTAGAATAAATAGTTTCTATCTTCTCTGCTAGCATAGTCTCTATATTATAGGCATTAATATTTAAATCATCCTTAAAAAACATTGTCTTGTATCTATAATTAACTGGTTGATAAGTAATTATATCTCCGGTAGCAATATCTATCGGAACAATTTGACGAATATTTTCAAATATACAAGATATACGAACTCTGAATCCTACATCTTTATCTGTTTGCTTAATTTCTTGGATATCATAGATTTCATATTTTATAATTTCTGTTTCAACTTCTTCAAGTATATTTTTTAATATCTTTAAAGTTGCTTTTCTGTCTTTAAACATATTTTTAGCTGATATATCAATGTAAACAGTACCTCTTGACTCGATTCCAACAATATTTGAAAGAACAAATCCTGTTAGTGCAAAGTTATTGTTGGACGAAAAATAAAAAAAAAGAGAACCACTATACTTAGGGTTTACAGGGGAACTCTCATTAATAATGATATAATTCTAGACATGCTTAATATAATATCAATAGTAATTTCGTATATTGATTTTCTATAGGATCATTTATTTTTTTAAAAACAAAAAATGCATCCTGTAATGCATAAATGATGTAGATGCATCACAGAATGCATCTTTTTATGTTATTTCTTGCTATTAATAAAAAGTAAACTAATGGATCAAGTTCAGATCAATTTCTGCCCCCCTGTGTCAAACTTGTTGTCGTGTAGATGATATAATAATATCAAGGAGGGAACTTACATGACAAAGAAATCCACATACACAAAAGACTACAAGAAAAGAGTAATGAGCAGATTACAAGCAGCCAACAGTGAAGCTGTTTCTGCTGATACAGCAGAAACAGGGATACCTAAGAGTACTCTATACACATGGATTAATAAAGCACGAAAGCAAGGAAAGGTGATTCCTAATAATGAAGCTAATCCAAATATAAAATGGAGTAAGGATAATAAAATTAGGATAGTTATGGAAACATATGCTATAAACGAAGAGGAATTAAGTAGCTATTGTCGTAAACATGGCTTGTATAAAGAAACAATTAATCAATGGAGAGAACTAGTTGAAGATGCATTTGATCCTCCTACTAAGTCTCCAGAGCTTCAAGAAGCAAATAAAAAGAACAGCAAACTTGAAAAAGAGTTGCGCTACAAGGATAAAGCATTGGCAGAAGCTGCTGCTTTACTGGTGCTAAGAAAAAAGACACCTCATTTGAAGTTTCCTGTAATGTAACTTTTTGATTTTCAATGTAACGCTCAAATTGTTATATTTAAAGTCATTAGTGTTAGATTTTCCTTTTCATTGAGCCGATTTCACATCACTTAAAAACTTCTCTTAGAATACCAGTAATTTCATCAAACTGAATA